>JALZJW010000040.1 GCA_030859565.1 Pseudomonadota bacterium | reverse complement strand
ACAGTCGTCGCACCGCCCAGGCTCCCGACGCCCCCAGCTATCCCCGGAGGCCAGTACTCTTTCACCCTAGGAGGCCAGGCTTTACTACCTTCTTTCAGACTCATCTTTGAATTAGAAAATACTCACGGCGGGGTTATGAGAATTACGGTTTCTCGGGAGGCATCGATCGTGGGGAGAAAAACATGCCGTTAGCCGCGGGTCCGGTGGCCGCGGTGGACCTTGGTTCCAATAGCTTTCATATGCTGGTGGCCCAGGTCTCCAGCGGGCGCTTGCAGGTCGTCGATCGCATCAAGGAAATGGTGCGTCTCGCCGCCGGGCTCGACGATCGCAACTGTCTCGATGAGGCGGCCATGACGCGCGCCCTCGATACCCTCGAGCGTTTCGGACAGCGCCTGCGCGATGTCTCCAATGGCAATGTGCGCGCCGTCGGGACCAACACGCTGCGCAAGGCCCGCAATCGAAGAGAGTTCTTGGCGCGCGCGCGGCAGGCGCTCGGTCACCCGATCGATATCATCGGCGGCCGCGAGGAGGCGCGCTTGATCTACCTCGGCGTATCGCACAGCCTCGAGGACAGCGCCGAGCGGCGGTTGGTCGTCGATATCGGGGGCGGGAGCACGGAGTTCATCCTCGGCCAGCAGTTTAAACCCGGTCACATGGAGAGCCTGCACATGGGATGCGTGGAGATGAGCCGGCGATTTTTTAAAGAGGGGGTAATCGACGGCGCCAGCATGGAGAAGGCCGAGCTATTCGCGTTGCAGGAGCTCGAGCCGATCTGCTCCCTGTTTCGGCGCGTCGGCTGGGAGTCCGCCATCGGCGCCTCGGGCACCGTGCTCGCAGTGCAGGACGTGGTGCGCCAGCAGGGATGGACTCAAAATGGTATCACTGCGGGCGCCTTGCGCAAGCTTCGCAAAGCAATGATCGCGGCGGGCCGCGTCGATAAGCTGGCGTTCGAAGGGCTGCAAAGCGACCGCGCCCCGGTCTTCGCGGGCGGTGTGGCGATCCTCGGCGCGATTTTCCAATCCTTGGGCGTCGAGCGCATGCAGGCGTCGAGCGGTGCCTTGCGCGAAGGCCTGCTGTACGACCTTTTGGGCCGCATCGAGCAGGAGGATGTGCGCGCGGCCACCGTCGCCGAGCTCATGCGCCGCTATCAAGTCGACGAGCCGCAGGCGGCGCGCGTGGCGGCCACGGCACGGGCCTTACTTGAGCAAGCACCCGGCGCTTGGGGGATCGAGCGGGAGGAGCACGGCCAGCTCATAACCTGGGCGGCGCGCTTGCACGAAATCGGCCTCGCCATCTCCCACAGTCAATACCACAAGCATGGGGCTTATCTTGTTAGCAACATGGACCTGCCCGGTTTCTTCCAGGGTGAGCAGGAAGTGCTCGCCATGTTGATCCGCGGGCACCGGCGCAAGCTGCCGCTCGGCGAGCTTCAAAACCTTGCCGACACGGTGCGGCTACCGGCCTTATACCTGTGCGTGCTATTACGGCTGGCCGTCACGCTGCACCGGAACCGAACCGAGGCACCGCTCGCGCCAATCACGCTGGAAGGAGACACCCGGGTCGTGAAACTGCGTTTCGCGCCGGGATGGTTGGAACAAAATCCCCTGACCCAGGCCGATTTGGCGCAGGAGGCGTGGTATTTGAGTGCCGCGGAGATCAGGCTCAAGTACAAGTGAACGGCAATTCGGGCTAGGCGCGGATCGCGGGTCGGTGGCCGTTTATCGGAAACAATCTTATACTTAACCAGATTACGCATGGAGGGGCGCTATGGATACGCTGCGGCGGGAAATCAACGGCACGGGCATCGCCGTTTACCCGATTGGGCTTGGGGCCATGCCCTTGTCGATTGCCGGCCGGCCCGAGGAGGCTCAAGCCTTCGAGGTGATCAAAGCTTTCGTCGAGGCGGGCGGCGACTTTATCGATACCGCAAATGTCTATTGCCTCGATGACGCCGATATCGGTCACAACGAGCAATTAATCGCGAAGGCATTGGAGCGCCTCGGCAAGCGAGGCAGCGTCACCGTCGCCACCAAGGGCGGGCTGCGCCGCCCCAAAGGCGAGTGGACCACCGACGGCAAGCCCGTATCGCTGCGGGCCTCGTGCGAAAAGAGTCTGCGGGATCTCAACACCGGCGCCATCACGCTTTATCAACTCCACGCGGTCGATCCCGCGGTCGATCTCGCGGAATCGCTCGCGGAACTCATGCGGCTCAAAGAAGAGGGGAAGATCCTGCATATCGGGTTGTCCAACATCACCCCGCGCCAGTTGGAACAGGCCTTGACGATGACGCCGATCGCCTCGGTACAAAACCGCTGCAACGTGCTCGAACAGACGGATTTTAAGAACGGCATGGTGGCGCTTTGCCAAGCGAAGGGCGTCACCTATATTCCTCATAGCCCGGTGGGAGGCCACTATCGACATGCGCGGTTACGCGATGAACCGATGCTGACGAGGCTTGGGAAAAAATACAGCGCTTCGGCGTATCAGATCGCCCTCGCCTGGTTTCTGCATAAGGGGCAACATATTCTACCGATCCCGGGCGCCAGCAAGCCGAAGAGTATTCTCGATAGCTTGAAATCCGTGGAGGTTCGGCTGGCTCCAGAGGACATCGCCGCGTTGGATCGGCTGGGTTAGCTTGATAAAAACCTGCATCGACAGTACACAAAGTGCGCCGATGCCCTGGTAGGATCAGGGCGGCCCTATTCGGCCCGGAAAACTTCTTCGAGGGGTAGGCGTAAGCCAGGAAACAAAGGCGAGGCCAACTGAAAAGGCATTCGACGCAGTTCTAAAGGGAATGTCGATTCTGACTTCCTACGTACGCAGCCCGTCACAGAGAGCCTGTCATTGCGACAAAGAGCCCCCGAGGAAGTGCTGCCGATAGGCGAATAACCCTCAAGGGCCGACTCAGGCGTATGTGCTACCAAAATTTATATGACACGAAGGAACTTAACTCTTGGAAGGGATTAATAGACTTTTATTACGACAACGATAAATTCAAAACCAAAAGCTGGTGTTTTCGGGGACAAGAAAACGCGGATTGGAATCTTCAGACAAGTCTAGAATGGGCGGCTCGGCGCTTAGGTAAAGAATGGGATGAGTTTCCTGATACCGAGGAAGGACTCCTAAGACATTTCAAGCGGCAGGCCCACCACTACATTACCGATGTACGCCGATGACCAGTTCATTGAATGGCTCTCATTAATGAGACATCATGGGGCGCCTACACGTCTTCTTGACTGGACTTATTCTTTCTTTGTGGCTGTCTACTTTGCCATTGAGATCGTACAACCAGAAAGGTCCTGCGCCATATGGGCAGTCGATAGCGATTGGTTACGAAGGAGGGCAGAAGCAGTCTTGCCAAATGATGCCAAAGAGAAGCTTACGCAAGATAAGTTCGCTAAAAACCCAGGCACAGTTGCGGCAATAGTTCAACGATCAGAACCTATCCCTCTCGTTTTTACGTTGAATCCTTTTCGCCTAAATCAGCGGTTGGTGTTGCAGCAGGGGCGTTTTCTTGTCCCAGGGGATGTCGGGCGTTCGTTTATGGAAAACATGCAAGTGATTCTTGAGGGATTGGAGTCCAAAAACCATTTCATCAAGCTTAATATTCTCTGTACTCAGAAGTTCCTACGTGAAGCAATCAGAGGATTGCACAGCATGAACATTAGCCGAGCAACCCTCTTCCCTGATCTGGACGGTTTCTCAAAGAACCTTCGAAATCTTATCGCCATCCCGCGGGCAATTGATGTCCCAGGGTCATCATTTTCCAAGGTCCCGCCGTAAGATAGCGCAGTGCATCGCCTGGGTTGAGCGCAGCGAAACCCGGGGGAGAATGAGCTTCGTTTCCCGGGTTAGCCAGCGCGCGGCTAACCCGGGCTACAATTTCTACTGGCCGTGGCCAACGTCTTCCATGCGGGTGACGGTAACTTACATCCGCTCACCCTCACTACGCGGATTCAGGGACCACGTATGCGACCACGGACGACAGGATGGTTGTGAGCGCGGAAGCGACCTCACCAGGAATCGCGGTCCCGGCAAAATTGTTCACGGCCCAGACTACGGTAATCGATATCGCTCCTGCGAGCGCGCTTGAGCTGACCTTGCGTGATGGCACAAAAGCTTGGACGTTTTGAACATTGACGTTCATGAAAATTACCTCCTATTCAGACGGATCGAATCGCTTAAGGTGCTCTGCTCATTCGCTCAAGCCTAAGCTTGCATCGAATGGTAAGCTGCACGTAAACAATATACGAGGGGAGTGCGTCTTTTTTCCGTGAAAATTCTCACAAAGAAATTGTGAAATCTTCCCGGAATTAAACCGCCGCTAATCGGGTACCGAACTTTGTCGAGCGATTTTCTCTAGGGATTAGCTTCGTCCCGGGTTACGCCGCTGCGCGGCTAATCCAGGCTACGATTTCTACGATGCTAACCTGCCGTATCCGCGGCCACACCGAAACCCAGCGCGCGCAATAACGCTCGGAATGCTGGTCGGTCTGAGGGCGCCAACACCTCTACCGCGCTGAACTCGCGGCGCGCGCGGTAATGGGCGCGCAGCGCGTCGAAATGCGGGCCGCGCTCGGCTAGCGGCAGTCCGTCAATTTCCGCCAACGCGCGGTGATCGTCGCGCGGGTCATAACAGGCAAAGACGGCCCGGCGTAATAGATCTTCGTCTGTCTCCGCCTCATCCAAGCACAGGGTACGCATTGTGTCCGCTGCGACGGGTGGCTGCCACTCCGTAGGCACGCTTAAAAATTCGCAGACCGATTGATACAACATCTCCGTTGCGCGGAGCTTCGCATCGTCACTGTAACCGGCGATATGTGGCGTTCCGATCGCCGCGCGTCGCGAGAGCTCGACGTCGATGTCCGGCTCATGACACCAGCAGTCGATCACCGCGGCCATGCGGGGGCGCCGCATCAGCAGGGTTCGCAATGCCGGCTCGTCGATGACGCCACCGCGGGCGGTGTTGATGAGGATCGCATCGTTGCGCATGCGGGTGAACTCCTCTAGGCCGATGAGATTGACCGTCGGATGGGAGCCGCTCGCCGTGAGCGGTACGTGCAAGCTGACGACATGCGCGGACAGGGCATCATCAAGGGTGCGGTATTTTACTTCTCCCGTCAGTTCCTGAAGTGGCGGATCATGGATAATGCACTCGACCCCGAGCGCCCCGAGCAAGTCCGTAACCCGCGCGCCGACATGCCCGCAGCCGATGATTCCTGCGGTCATCCCCTTGAGCACGGCTCCACGCTGTTCGGCCAGGATGAGAAGCGCGCTGAGCACGTACTCCGCGACCGCGGTGGCATTGCTTCCGGGAGCGGCGGCGAAGGCGATCCCTTTGCGGCTTAGGTACTCGAGATCGATGTGATCGACGCCGCTCGTCGCCGTGCCGACGAAGCGCACCCGGCTGCCTTCGAGCAAGGCGGCATCGACCCGTGTCACGGAACGGACCAAGAGCAGATCGGCGTCGCGCGCGATCTCCGGGGTCCAATCACGGCCCGGAACTACGCACAAGTCCCCAAGCGAGGCGAACGCGTCGCCCACATAGGCGATATTGGGATCGGCGATGATGCGCATGCACGCGCTCCGCCGTCGCGGACAGGCAGGCCTTAGCGGTTAAGGACGCCCATCGAACTCGGCGCCCTCCTTCTTCACCGGCAAGAGATCGGCGCGGCTGAGCCCGAGCACCAGCGCGACGGGGCTCGCGACATAGATCGACGAGAAGGTCCCGATGACGACACCCAGGATCAGTGCCAGCGCGAAATCATCGATCACACCGCCGCCCAAATAAAACAGCGCGATCAATACGAAAAGCGTGGTAGGCCCGGTGACCAAGGTCCGCGACAAGGTCTCGTTAATCGAGCGATTCATGACTTCGATAGGGCCCTCTTTGCGGAGCTTGCGGAAGTTTTCGCGGATGCGATCGAAGACGACGATGGTGTCATTAACCGAATAGCCAGCCACCGTGAGGATGGCGGCCAGCATAGTGAGATCGAATTGCAGACCCAAGAGGCTCACAAACCCCGCCGTGATGACGAGATCGTGCAGGATCGCGATGACCGCGGCCACGGCGAGACGCAGCTCGAAACGAAACGCCACATAGAACAGGATCCCGATGAGCGCGAACACCAACGCGAGCCCGCCGTCTTCCACGAGCTCCTGTCCCACTTGAGGTCCGACGAATTCGACCTGACGTATCTCGACGGATGTTCCGGCGGCGGTCTTCAAGGCATCGAGGACGCGATTGCTGAGATCGGCGGAGTTTAGGCCTGCGCGCGGGGGGATCCGCACCATCACGCCCTTCGAGGTGCCGACGTGCTGCACGACTGCATCCTCGAAATCACCGCGCGCGAGCGCGCCGCGCACCTCGGCCAAGTCAACAGCTTTATGGTATTCGACCTCGATGAGCGTGCCGCCGGTAAAATCGATGCCCAGGTTCAAACCGCGCACGAAGAAGGAGGCGATTGAGACGGCGAAGACAAACCCCGAGAGCACGAACGCGAGGTAACGCTTGGACATGAAATCGATCTTCGGGGTCTTTTTAAAGAGATCCATCGCCTAATACCTTTGGAAGCTCTGCAAAAGTTACTGCGCAGCCCATCTGCTTTGGCGCGTGCTCGCTCGTCGCTCGCCTATCTACCTGATATGTCTCGCGACTCGCTCCGCGGCTTCGCGCATCTGGGCTTGCTCGCGACACTTTTGCAGAGCTTCCGTTAAGTGACGGCTACACCGCGAGGCGGGCGAGCCGCCGGCCTCCGTACAGAAGATTGATCACGGCGCGCGTACCGGCGATGGCGGTGAACATCGAGGTCACGATTCCGAGCGACAGGGTCACCGCGAAACCTTTCACCGGGCCGGTCCCGAACGCAAACAGCACGACCGCGGCGATGAGCGTGGTGAGGTTGGAATCGGCGATGGTGGCGAAGGCCTTCTCATAGCCGGCGTTGATGGCGGCCTGCGGGGTGGTGCCGTTGCGCAATTCCTCGCGGATGCGCTCGAAGATGAGCACATTGGCGTCGATTGCCATGCCCACCGTCAGCACGATGCCCGCGATGCCGGGCAAGGTCAGGGTCGCCTGCAGCAGCGACATCAGCGCGAGCAGCAGCACCAGATTGAGCGTCAGCGCGAGATCGGCCACCAAGCCGAAGACCCCGTAGTAGATGGCGGTAAACACCAGCACCAGCGCGAAGCCGATGACGGACGCGTTGTAACCCATCGTGATGTTGTCTTGGCCGAGACTCGGTCCCACGGTGCGCTCCTCGATGATCGAGATCGGCGCGGCCAGCGCTCCGGCGCGCAGCAGGAGCGCGAGGTTCCGCGCTTCCTCGGTGCTATCCAGCCCCGTGATCTGGAAGCGCTTGCTCAGTTGCTCGCGAATGGTGGCGATATTGATGACTTCCTCGACCGTCTTCTTTACCTTGATGGTTTCATTGCCCTTCTTCTGGGTGTCGATTTTGGTCTCGATGAAGACCACGCCCATGGGCCGCCCGACGTTGTCGCGGGTGGCGCGGCTGAAGATACGCGCGCCCTTGCCGTCCAAGGTAATGAACACGGCCGGGCGATTATCGACCGAGTCCAGGCCCGAGCTCGCGTCGATGATGTATTCGCCGGTCAGCATCACCTGGCGTTTCAAGAGCACCGCTTCGCCCTCGCGCGTCTGATAGAGCTTAGCGCCCGGCGGCGTCCTACCCTCGACGGCCTCCTGCGGGTCGTGTTCCTCATCCTGCATGCGGAATTCCAGGGTCGCGGTCGCGCCGAGGATTTCCTTGGCCCGGGCCGTGTCTTGCACGCCGGGCAGTTGCACGACGATGCGATCCAAGCCGTGCTGCTGGATGATGGGCTCCGCCACGCCGAGCTCATTGACGCGGTTGCGTAGCGTGGTGAGGTTTTGTTGCAGGGCAAGCTTGCGCGTCTCGCGGATGTAATCCTCCTTCAAGTTCAGCCGCACCGCGCTCCCTTCCGAATCGTTCTCAAGAGCGAAGGTGAGATCCCGGAACTCCTCATTGAAAAGATCCTCGGCCTCGGATTGACTGGCCGCATCGCGCAAGGTCACGAGGACCCCGCGGCCGGCCTCGCGGGCGATGGTCTTATAGCGGATCTTTTTCTCGCGCAGCGCCGAACGCAGATCGGAGACAAAGCGTTCTTCGGCCATGCGCACGACCGCCTCCATATCGACTTCCATCAAGAAATGCACGCCGCCGCGCAGATCCAAGCCGAGGTACATGGGCTTGGCGCCCAGCGCTTGCAGCCACGCGGGGGTCGCGGGCGCTAGATTCAGGGCGACCACATAGTCCGGCCCGAGCGCCGCCGCCACGGCATCATTGGCCTTGAGCTGCGCCTCGGTATCGGTGAGACGCACCAGCAGGCCGCGCGCATCGCGCTCGAGGGCCAGTGGTTTCAATTGCGCCTCCTTGAGCGCGGCGCGCACCGTATCTTCCAGGGCCGCATCGAGCGGCGCGGACCGCGCCGTGGAGATCTGAAGGGCGGGGTACTCCCCGTAGAGATTCGGCAGCGCATACAGCACGCCGACCACGATAATGCTCAGGATGAGCAGGTTTTTCCACAAGGGATAGCGATTCATCGCCTAGGCCGATTGCGCTTGCCTAAAGGGTCTTGACGGTGCCTTTCGGGACCGTGTTGGCGACCTGGGCTTTCTGCACCTTGACCTCGACGGCCTTGCCGACATCGATGAGCACGAAGTTCTCCCCGACCTCCAAGACCCGGCCGAGCAAGCCGCCGGTGGTGACGATCTCATCGCCCTTGGCCAAGGCCTCCATCATCTTCTTGTGCTCTTTGTTGCGCTTCGTCTGCGGCCGAATCATCACGAAGTAGAGCACCACGAACAGAAAGACGATGGGAAGGATTTCGAAGAAAAACTGGGCCGCCGGCCGCGAGGGGGCTGCCTGGGCGAAAGCATCGGCGATGAAAAATTCCATTTGACCTCCTTATAGCACCTAAACGGCGCGGTATTATGCCACAGGCAAAGCGGTTTGCGCGCGCCGCCGATAATAGTCCGCGACGAACTCCTCGAGACGCCCGAGCTCAATCGCCAAGCGCATCTCCCGCATCAGGGATTGGTAGTAATGCAGATTGTGAAGCGTATTCAAGCGCAAGCCGAGGATCTCGCGGGCGCGGTCCAAATGATGGAGGTAGGCGCGGGTGTAATGCCGGCAAGTATAGCAAGCGCAGGTCTCATCGAGAGGGCGGGTGTCCATCCGGTAGGCGCTACTCCGGATCCTCACCACGCCCTGGGCGGTGAAAAGATGGCCGTTGCGCGCATTGCGGGTCGGAAGCACGCAATCGAACATGTCGATCCCGCGGCGCACAGCCTCGACCAAATCGTCCGGGGTGCCCACACCCATGAGGTATCGGGGCCGGCCGGGCGGCATCCGCTCCACAACGTGGCTCACAACGTCGAACATCAGATCCTTGGGTTCGCCCACCGACAATCCGCCGATCGCGTAACCGTCGAAACCCATCTCGACCAAGCCCCGGAGCGATTGCTCGCGCAGGATCGGGTACATGCCGCCCTGCACGATGCCGAACAAGGCCGAGGCCTGCCCGCGATGCGCCTTGCGCGAGCGTTCCGCCCAACGCAGCGACAGCTCCATCGAAGCTTGGGCCGCCTCCGCCGTCGCCGGATAAGGCGTGCATTCGTCGAAGACCATGAGGATGTCCGCGTTCAAGGCCTGCTGGACCTCGATGGCGCGCTCGGGTCCGAGGAAGATACGATCGCCGTTCACGGGCGAACGGAACACGACCCCCTGCTCCGAGACCGTACGAGAATCGCCGAAACTGAAGACCTGAAAACCGCCCGAATCGGTGAGTATGGGCCCCGGCCAGTGCATGAAGGCATGCAAACCCCCGTGGGCCGCCACCACGTCCACCCCCGGCCGTAGCATGAGATGAAACGTGTTGCCGAGCACGATCTGGGTACCGGAACCCGCGAGCTCCTCGGGCGTCACGGTCTTGACCGTGGCCACGGTCCCGACCGGCATGAAGACCGGAGTTTCTATGCTGCCCCGGCAGAGCCGAAGGCGTCCGCGGCGCGCCGCACCCGAGCTCGCGAGGAGATCAAATTTCATCCGCTCGCCCGGCGATGATTCCATCATGATCGGCTCACCCACATCGCGTCCCCATAACTATAAAACCGGTACCCCTCTGCGATGGCGTGCCGGTACGCGCGCAGCACCGGCTCACGGCCCGCAAAGGCGCACACCAGCATCAACAGCGTGGATTCGGGGAGATGAAAATTGGTGATCATCGCGGCGACGGTCTTAAACTGGTAACCAGGATAAATGAAAATATCCGTCTCGCCGCAATACGGGCGCAGCGCACCCTTCGCGGAAGCCGCCTCGAGCGCCCGCACGCTCGTGGTTCCCACGGCAATGACTCTGCCGCCGCGCGCACGCGCGGCGCGCACTTCCCGGCATACGGTTTCCGTCACTTCCAGGCGCTCCCGATGCATGCGGTGATCGTCGATGCGCTCCTCGCGCACGGGCTCGAAGGTTCCCGCACCCACATGCAGTGTCACGAACGCCATGGCGATGCCTTTTTCCTTGATCGCGGCGAGCAGCGGCCGGTCGAAATGCAAACCGGCCGTCGGCGCCGCGACCGCCCCGGGCCGGCGGGCAAAGACCGTCTGGTAACGTTCTTCATCGACGGCCTCGTCCGGACGGTGGAGGTAGGGGGGCAAGGGGACATGGCCGGACGCCGCCATCACCTCGAAGAGATCGCCCGCGGCGCAAAGCCGGACTTCATAGAATTCTTCATGGCGCCCGAGCACCTCTAAGGCGGGTCCGCCCGCGAGCGTAATACGGGTCCCGCCCCGCGGCGGTTTGCTGGCCCGGATCTGGGCCGTCGCGCGACGCTTGGAGAGCACGCGTTCCAGCAACACCTCGACCGCGCCGCCGCTATCTTTGTGTCCATAAAGCCGCGCCTTTATCACGCGGGTGTCGTTGAAGACCAAGAGATCCTCGGGCCGGAGCAGATCCACCATGTCCGCGAACCTGCCATCGCCAATCGCGCCCGTCGCCGCGTCTAGGCACAATAAGCGGCTCGCGCCGCGCTCGGCCGCGGGATAGGTGGCGATGCGTTCCGGAGGCAGGCGGTAATGGAAGTCGCTTCGATACATCCAGCCTAGGGTATCGCGTTGCGAGGTAGAATGCCTCGTGGAGCGCGTTCGAAGTATTGCCCGGATTCGCGCCCATCACTCGGAGGCAAAGCATTTGAACACGCGGGGGAGCAGCTCATGAGACAACATCATTACGCCGAGGGACCACCGATCGCCGCGTTCAAATATCATAAGCCCCTGGACCGGCAGGGATGCCCTCATGCGGGTCGTCGCGGAGGTGTTGGAGGCACGGCAGCAGGCGGCAGCGCCGTCGAGAAAGTAGATGTCCGCGTTTCGCTCAGATATAGTTGGGATTCGGACGCGCGCAAGCGGCGCGTATGGATGCGGTTCGCGCGGCTCACCGCATCCTGTCATAGCTTTGTCAAGCCCCCTTTTTTTCTGGTAGTTACCTGGCTGTTTCCCATACCGATCTTTCACACGTGATTTTATCGAAATGCAAGTATGCTCTACGGCATGGACTTGATGCATCGATTCGCGTGTTCCGGCGTTCCGGGATCAGCCACCTGTGGGGGTCGCGAGATAGAGATCGCGTCGCGCCGGCCCGGAGCCCCGCTTGCTGATCTTGATCTGCCCCTTATGCTGACCGCTGCTCCTCTCCTTGAGGTTCAGCCCCAGCGCCGCTATTCGCATACGCCCGTGGGTCCAGACCCTCGGCGATGAGCAGCCCGGTCGTCACACGGCCGAGGGGGGCGTGCAGCTGCGGATCCGCCTGGGTCAGCGCTGAAAGCCGCACCCCCACCCGCTCCTTCTGCTCACGGCTATGGCGCAGCTCGGCGACAGGCAATCGCAGATACTGAAAGCGGTTTACCTGCAGCCAACGGCGTTGGCCGTTTCAATATTCTTCACGACTCACCGTAGAAGACGACACACCGAATACCGTAGCAATCATCGTTTGAGTGTATGCAAGATAGGAGACCTGACCCCGTCGGCCCGCCAAAACCGCTGCGTCTGTTTACGGTAGAACTCTGGAGCGCGGCGGGCGCCAGGGCTAAAGCGAAACCGAATCGCGCCTTCCTCCGCGCTGAGCAATGGGATGGCGCCAGCCGCCCGATAGGCGCGCAGGACGGCGGCATCAGGAAAGCGGTAGCGGTTTTGATAGCCCACCGCGAAAAGCACGTAGCCGGGGGCGACCGCCTTGATAAAGCTTACCGTGGACGAGGTTTTACTGCCGTGATGGGGGGCCACCAAGATGTCCGACTTCAGACTCTCCCGATGGTGCTTCAATAACTCGTGTTCCGCCTCGGCCTCGATATCGCCCGGTAACAATACCGACCTGTCCCCGAGGGATATTTTGAGGATACAGGAACGGTTGTTGTCGGAACCGTTCGCATCGAGCGCGGGATGCAGCAGCGAAAAGTTCGCCTCGCCCCATCGCCAGTGCTGACCGCCTCGACACACCGAGACCCGCCGGCCGCCGATAGGGCCATTCGCAAGAATTCGTCCCACCGGGACTTCCGCCAGCAGACTGCCGAGCCCGCCCGTGTGATCACTGTCGCCGTGGCTGATGACGAGCGTATCGACATGCTCGATGCCGTGTTGCCTGAGATAGGGGACCAACACCGCGCGGCCGGCGTCGAAGCGCTCATTGAACCTCGGCCCGGTGTCGTATACCAAGGTGCGGTCGCGGGTCTGCACGACCGCGGAAAGACCCTGCCCGACATCCAGCAAGGTGAACCAAAGCTCTCCTTCTTTCGGGCGCTGCGGCGGTGTAACCAGGAGCGGGAGCAACCACACGAGGCCCAGCCAACGGGCCGGGATGCCGCGCGGTGCGAGCACGATCAAAACTCCGATAAACGCCGCCCCGCCGATCCAACGCACCGGAACGGCCCGCACCCAGGTGGCATAGTCGAGTTCCGATAGATACTGTAAATAAACCCAAAGCCACTCCAGGTTTTTAAGCGCTAGATTCAGCAAGGCGATCCCCGCCCACTCCCAGACAAAGCACAAGGCCGTGCCGGCCAAGGCCAACGGCGCCGCCACCGCGCTCACCCACGGCACCGCGAGAACATTCGCGACCGGACCCACGCTGGGATTCTGGCCGAAGATCAGCAACAGCGCCGGGGTCAAGCCGATCGCCACCACGATATGCAGGCGCGCGATCCGCCACCAGAGGCCCGAAGGCGCGATCCTCCCGCGCATCCCGTAAAGGATCAAGGCCACTGCCCCGAAGGACAGCCAGAAGCCCGGTGCCAGCACGCTAAACGGGTCCAGGATCAGCACCAGCAAAAGCGCGATGAACCACAGGTCGATGGTTTTAAATAAGCGGTTTACTATGATCCCGCTCATCAATACCGCGACCATGATGAAGGAACGCTGCGTGGGCACCGAAAAGCCCGCGAGACCTGAGTACACGAGCGCGGCCAGCGTTGCGCAGAGCGCGCCGACACGCGGGGCGGCCAGGTACAGGACGGTAAATCCCGGCAGGGACCAGAGCCACCGGCCCACCCAAAAGCCAAGGAACGCGATGAGTCCGATGTGCAGGCCGGAGATCGAGACTAAATGCGAGGTGCCGGTGCGGTTGAAGACCTGCCATTGTTCCGGGCCGATGGCGTTCTGCGTCCCGACCACCAGAGCCGTCAACACATTACCCTGGGATGACTGCCGCGCCACCCCCGCGAGCTTCAGCGCCAGCCGCTGGCGCAAGCGATCGACCAGGGCGCCGCGAGCGGCCTCCAAGCGCCGGTTTCGGGGGCTATCGATGACATGGCCGAGCGCGCGGATGCGGTGCTGAAACAACCAGCCTTCATAATCGAAGCCGCCGGGATTCATGAATCCGTGCGGACGTTTCAGCTTCACCGCGAATCGCCAGGTCTCCCCGGGAACGAGGATGCGCTCCCGGCCGTACCAGCTCAGGCGCACGCGCCCTGGCGAGGGCCAGTCCCGACCCATTGCGGTCACCGCCGCCACGTCCATATCGAAGTTTAGCGCACGCTCGTAGGCGCGCGGAAGACCGGCCACGGTTCCCTCGATGACGAGGGGCTCGCCTTCGAGCGCCGGCGATAGCCCGGCGGCGAGGATCCAGGACCCCCGGAGCAAGGCCCAGGCAAACCCCAGCGCAAACCACGCCGGAACGCGCAGGGAGCGAAACCGGATTGACGCCGCGAGCAGCGGCAAGGCGGCGGCGCCCAAGCGGGCATCGGGCAGATCGGGAAACGGGTATAGCGCTAAGACGCCGAGCAGAAAAGCTAGCGTTGCCGTACGCACGTGACGTCTTCCTTGACGACCAGAATCCACACCATCAGTATACCGCTAGCGTCGCAGCCGGCGCGCCGGGAATCAACGGCATCCCAACGGAGATCAGCAGCGTGCATCCCAAGGAATTCTTTAAGCGTTACCAGCCCGCCAAGCATAAGCTCTCCGGTAACCGTTTCGTCAGCTTTCTCGGCCATCGCTTGCATGATCCGAGCTTATGGCATATTAACCGCCGCTCCGCGTCCTGGGCCGTCGCCACCGGTCTTTTCATCGCCTTTATCCCGCTACCCGTCCACACCCCGCTCGCGGCCGTCTCCGCCGTCGCGTTGCGGGTGAACCTCCCGGTCCTGGTCCTGTCGTCCTGGGCAACGAATCCTGTCACTGTCGTTCCTTTCAGCGTGATTGCCTATAAGATAGGCGCCTGGTTGCTGGGCCTACCGGCCCTCAACGCAGATTTCGACCCGACCATCGACTGGGTCACAAGGACGCTCGTCCAAAGTTGGGCGCCTTTCTCGCTCGGGTGTCTACTTCTCGGGGCCGCCAGCGCCGTGGTCGGCTATTTTAGCGTTCAGTGCCTGTGGCGGCTGCACCTCCTCCGGCGCCTGAAAGCGCGCCGAAACCAACGCCGCAAAACCGGCTATTGAGAGTTTTCCAAGCGCCCCTCGGTCAGGTGCAGCACGCGGTTCATGCGCTGGGCCAAGCGCATATCGTGGGTCACGATCACCAAGGTCGCCCCAAAGGCCTGGTTAAGCTCAAGCATGACCTCGAACACCTGTCGTGCCGTATGTTCGTCTAGATTCCCGGTCGGCTCATCGGCTAAAACACACTTGGGGCGCGTCACCAGCGCGCGCGCCACCGCCGCCCGCTGACGCTCCCCGCCCGACAGCTCCCCCGGTTTGTGCTGCAAGCGCTGGCCTAGGCCCACGGCTTGGAGTATTTCAGCCGCGCGTGCCTTGGCATCGCGCGGCCTCGCCCCGGCGATTAAAAGCGGCATGGAGACGTTCTCGAGGGCCGTGAACTCGGGCAGCAAGTGATGAAACTGGTACACGAACCCCAGCGTGCGATTTCGCAACACGCCGCGTTTGGCCTCGCTCAAGGCGCTCATCGGCGCACCCCAAACCTCGACCGTGCCGGCCGTGGGCACATCCAATCCCCCGAGCAGGTGCAGCAAGGTGCTCTTACCGGAACCGGAGGCGCCGACGATCGCGATCAATTCACCGGCCGCGACCGCGAGATCGATGCCTTTGAGCACGTGGACCTCGAGCCCGCCCTCGCAAAACGATTTCTGCAGCTCGCGGCACGAGAGCACCACCCCGTTATTCATAACGCAAGACCTCCGCGGGTTGGGTCCGGGAGGCGCGCCAGGCGGGGTACAAGGTGCTCAAGAGACAGAGGGTGAAGGCGATCACGGTGATGCGGATGACATCCGGCCAGCGCATGTCGGAGGGCAGCTCGCTGATGTAGTAAATATCGGGGGGTAGAAACTGCGTCTGAAAGAAATTCTCGATCGCCGGGACCAAGGTATCGACGTGGGTCGCCAACTGCACCCCGCCCAGCAGCCCGAGCAAGGTCCCGACAAAGCCGATCACCGTCCCTTGCACGATGAAGATCGACATGATACCCCTCGGTGTCAAGCCGAGGGTGCGCAGGATGGCGACATCGGCGGCCTTGTCGGTGACCACCATGACCAGCGTCGAAATAATATTGAAGGCCGCGACCGCCACGATCAGCATCAGAATCACGTACATCACGATCTTCTCGGTCTTCAGCGCTTGGAAGAAATTGACGTGTTGCTGGGTCCAATCCACGGCCGCATAGTGTTCGGGTAAGCCGCGGATGAGCTCGCGGCTGATGCGCGGCGCGGCGAACATATCATCGACCTTGATGCGGATGCCGCTCACGCCCTCCTGGATCCGGAACAAGCGCGCCGCATCCTCGAGATGGACCACGGCCAAGGCGGCGTCGTATTCGTGCATGCCGATCTCGAACACTCCCGCCAAGGTAAAGCGCTTGAGCCGCGGTAGGATGCCCACGGGCGTCGCCGTCGCTTGCGGTACGACCAAGGTGATCTTATCCCCGACCTCGGCGCGCAGGGATCGCGCCAAGGCGGCGCCGAGCAAGATGTTATACCCGCCCGGTTTGAGATCCGCCAAACTGCCCGTGCGCATGCGCTCCCCCACCACCGAAACTTTGGGTTCCTGGTCCGGCAACACGCCTTCGACGATCACCCCATGCACGATGCCCGCGCGCGTCGCCATGCCCTCGGCGCGTATGAAAGGTGCGGACCCGCGTACGCGGGGATCGCGATCGATAGCCGCGCTCACGGCCCGCCAATCGCGCAAGGGCCGGCCGCGCTCGACGATGGTCGCATGCGCGGTAACCCCCAGGATACGCCCCCGCAATTCCTTCTCGAAGCCGTTCATCACCGAGATCACGGTGATGAGCGCCGTCACGCCGACCGCGACCCCGAGCATGGAAATCATCGATATAAACGAAATGAAGTGGTTGCGGCGCTTGGCGCGCGTGTAGCGCAGGCCGATGTAGAGACCGAGTGGCTTGAACATGGGCCGGCATTATACCCGAAAGCTCCGCGGACCCAGCGGAACAGCACTTGGGCTTCAAGGTCCTATTCTCTATTCTCCCCGCGGTTCGGGTACCATAAGGCAATACCCTTCAGCCCCCAACAACATGACTACGATCGAACTCGCGGCCGGACAAGTCGTCAGCGGCCCGCAGTTTAGCGAGCCGATGCGGGTCGAAACGGTCCAATCGAACGGGGCCGGTATCCCGGTCGCCGGTCTGGTCGGGATCCGGCCCGAGCAGCGGAGGGACGAATCCACCGCTATGGCCAGCTGCTAACGCTATGACGAAGCCGATGCAGGTGCGTGAGGACTCGCCGCCCTACGGAGAGAAAGAGTGACTTCCAAGGATCCGATCGCCAAAGCAAAGGCGCTTCCAGCGGGCGCTGTCTTTCATCGCTGCGCCCTCCAGGTGAACCCGCACCACTACGGGGCGACCTTCCGCGGGAAGGCTGCTGGCGGGGATGCCAGAGCGCACGCGCAGGCCATCGCTGAAAAGGCCGCCGCAATCGGCGTCTCGGTGCTTGCCATCACCGATCACAACGACGTAAGCAGCGTGCCCGCGTTCCGGAGCGCCACGGGGGCTTCTGGCATCCACGTATTCCCTGGCTTCGAGCTTTCTTCGAGCGAGGGCATTCACGTCCTGTGCATCTACCCTCGAGAAACCGACGACGGACTGCTCCAACGGCTCCTCGGCGAGTTCGGGATCAGGAACACGGCGCCCTCTTCTGACCTTGCGAACCAGAGCTTCGTCGAAATCGTCGAAAAGGTCCGAGAGCAGGGGGGCGTTGCCGTTGCCGCGCATGTCACGAACGACAACGGGCTCTTCAGAGTCCTCACAGGCAAGCCGCGGATTCAGGCGTGGCAGTCCGCGCACCTGCTCGCGATTCAGATCCCCGGCCCGGTCGAGGATCTGCCTCAGGACGTGCGCCAGATCGTCGAGAACAAGAACCCAGACTACTTGCGCGAGCACGCTGCCGGCGATGGCCTCGCGGTCGCCGTCATCAACGCGGGAGACATCGTGAAGCCCGAGGACCTCGACGACCCCTCGGCCTCCTGCTGGATCAAGATGTCCGAGGTGAGCGTCGAGGGCTTGCGGCAGGCCTTCCTCGATCCGGGCTCCCGCATCCGGCTCAATCCCAAGGAGGGCAAGCTCGAGCCGGAGGAGCACGCGGAGCTGGTTGCGCTTACTTGGGAGACCGAAGGGTTCCTCAAGGACGCTGCAATCCATTTCAACCCCAACCTAAACGTCCTCGTCGGCGGGCGCGGCACCGGCAAGTCGACCGTCGTTGAGAGCATCCGTTCCATTCTGGCACTCGACGCTGTCGGCGACGAGGCGCGGAAGGCGCACGAAGGCATCGTGCGGCACGTGCTGAAGAGCGGCACGAAAATCTCTCTGCTCGTCCGCGCACATCGGCCGGCGGTCCGCGAGTACCGCATTGAGCGCACCATTCCCAACCCGCCGTTGGTGCGGGACGACCAGGGCGAGGTCTCGAACCTCTCGCCACAGGACGTACTCCCGCGCGTCGAGGTGTTCGGCCAGCACGAGATTACCGAGCTCACCAAGAGTCGCGAAAAGCTTACGCGCCTGCTTGACCGTTTCGTCGAGCGTGACGAGTCGCTTCCACGCCGCAAGAGCGACCTGCGGCGTGACCTTGAGAAGAGCCGGCGCAGCCTGCTCGACGCGCGAGCCGAGATCCGGCAGATCGAGAAGCGTCTCGCTGCGCTGCCGGGTCTCGAAGAGATGCTCGAACGCTTCCGAGAGGAGGACCTCGAGGAGCGACTGAAGGAGCAGAGTCTGCTCGTGCGCGAGGAGCGCGTACTCTCCTCCATTCCAGAGCGCCTGGCCCCCTTCCGCGAGTGCCTGGAGAGCCTGAAGCGCGAGATCCCTATCGACCGCGTGTTCCTGTCGGCCAAGGCGCTCGAGGACCTTCCGGGCAAGGAAATCCTGGCGCGCGCCAACGAGGTCTTCGCGCAGCTCGACCGCGATCTCGATCGCATCACCAAGGAGTTGGAGCAGGCGTTGCAGCGTGCGGATCACGGGGTCGCCGCGGTGCGCGCGGAGTGGGAGACGCGCAAGAAGGACGTCCAGGCCGCCTACGAAAATATCCTCCGCGAGCTCCAGAAGTCGCGTGTGGACGGCGAGGAGTTCATCCGGTTGCGCCGCCAGATCGAGGAGCTCCGACCACTGCGCGAGCGCCAGAGCCTCGTGCGGCGCTTGGAGAAGGAGCACGCCGACCGACGCCGGGCGCTGCTGGCCGAGTGGGAGGACTTCAAGGCCAAGGAGTTCCGCCGCCTGGACCGCGCGGCGAAGAAGGTCAACCAGAAGCTGCGCGACAAGGTGCAGGTCGAGGTCACGGCGGGCGGCGACCGCGAGCCGCTGTTCCAGACGCTGCGTGATGAGGTCGGGGGCCGGCTGTCCGAGGCCATCGAGTCGCTCGTGTCCAATCCCTATCACTGACCCAATTCGTCGAGGCGTGCCGGGCGGGCACGGACGCGTTAAACAAGGCGTACAGCATCACCCCGGCACAGGCCGAGCGGCTCGCCAAGGCCGAGCCCGAGGTGCTGATGCGCATCGAGGAGCTCGACCTCCCGCCGACCACATCGATCCGGCTCAACACCGCGCCGGCCGGAAATCCGCCCGCGTGGCAGGCGCTCGAAGACCTCTCGACCGGACAGAAGGCGACGGCGGTGCTCCTTCTGCTGCTGCTGGAATCCGACGCACCGCTCATCGTCGATCAGCCGGAAGATGACTTGGACAACCGCTTTATCACCGAGGGCGTCGTGCCGCGCATGCGCGACGAGAAGCAGCGCCGGCAGTTCATCTTTTCGACCCACAACGCGAACATCCCGGTGCTGGGTGACGCGGAGCTGATCGTGGGACTCACCGCATCCGGCGAGGCCGAACGGGGCCACGCGCGCATCGCCTCCGAGCACATGGGCTCGATCGATGCCAAGCCGGTGCGCGAGTTGGTGGAGGAGATACTCGAGGGCGGGAAAGAAGCGTTCGAGCGACGCCGGCGGAAGTACGGGTTCTGAGGAGGCGACCGGAGAATGAACAAGACGGAGTCGCAGGAGATCATCGGTAACGGCGAGAACTCGGGGGTCGAGTTCAAGCGCGACGATGTCCATCCGGACTCGCTTGCGAAAGAGATGGCAGCCTTGCTCAACCTCGAAGGAGGCTTGGTGCTCCTCGGGGTGGAAGACAATGGCGCGATCACAGGACTCCACGCGGAGCCGCGAAGAGGCTGAGCGATGGGTCATGGACATCGCCCGGCACAATCTCCAGCCGGAGATCATCCCTGTATGACGGTCCCTGGCGATGGACGACGGCAAGGTCGTCGGCGTGATCGGACTCCCTGAGGACAGTCCCGGTAAACCCTACAAGGCGAAGCGGGGCGGCGCCTGGATCGCCTTCATTCGCGTCGGGAGCACCTCACGGGAAGCTACCCGCGAAGAAGAGGGACGCCTCTACCAAGCGTCTCGACTCGTGCGGTACGACATCAAGCCGGTGTCCGAGATGGGGCTGGAGAGTCTCGACCTGAATCGCGTCGAGAACTACTTCCGAGACATCCTCAAGCGCAAGACACCGGATCGCTCGAACGTCGACGACTGGCGGCGCTTGCTCCTGAATACAGACCTTCTCGCGGAATCCGGGGGAGCGGCTTTCGCGACGGTCGCTGGCCTCCTTCTCTTCGGCGAGAACCCCAATCGCCGTCTCCCGCAAGCAGGCGTTACGGCGACTGCCTTTCCGCGCACCGAGAAGGACTATGACACCACGGACGAAGAGCTTATTCGAGGGCCGCTCGTCTCCTTGCTAGGCAGACGCGATCGTCCGATGGAGAAGGGCGTCATCGATCGAACCGTCGATTTCGTCGCGAAAAACATGGGGACAACAGCCTGGCTTGAAGGGGGGCGCGGACACCGAAGGAAGGCACTCCCGCTCGACGCGGTCCGGGAGTCCGTGGTGAACGCGACGGCCCACCGCGATTACACGATCATCGGCACGGATATCGAGGTCTCACTCTTTAGCGATCGTCTCGAGGTGATTTCTCCCGGAAGGCTGCCCAATGGGGTGACCGTGGAGAAGATGAAGGAAGGTCTGCGCACGGCCCGAAACGAGCTGCTGAAGGAAATCCTGCGCGACTACGGCTACGTGGAGCACCTCGGTATGGGCGTGCGCAACCGCATCGTCCAGTCCATGCGGGCACACAACGGCACGGAACCAGACCTGATCGAGGAGGAGTACCGCTTCATCGTGCGGCTCTGGAAGCCGCCGAAGCCCGTATGATCCCCAAGGACTGCAAGCGCCTCGCCGAGGTGGACTTCCCGATTGCCGAGGTGTCGCGGCACGCGGCGCAACGCACCTATCTCGAGGTGAGCCGCGCGCTGGTGAAGGCGGCGCCGCTGGTCGTAGACCCGTTCGCGGGGGCGGATCGATCCCGATCGAGGCGCTGCGGGCTCAGGTGCGAGGCGTTCGCGGGCGACTCGAAATAGCAGCTATGATTCCAGGAAGGCGTCGATTTCGCCGCGCCGTGCCTCGGCATCCTCATATCCCAATTCGATGAGGTGCGCGAGATAGTCGGGCTGAAACATGAGCAAGCTCAAGATGTCATTGGATCGGGTCTCCTGCGTGCCGAGTCCGCGGGTCATGAACCGAAACGCGCGCGGGAGGGCGGCCTCGTACTCGCTTGCAAGCTTCCCGAGATCGCGCGAGGGCCGGAGCAAGAGCAGCTTGATGGGACGGAGATCCCCGCGCTCCTGCACCGGGATCTTGCCGATCAGCTCGTTGACGTGCTGGAGCCGCGCGGCATCGTGATCGAAAACATCCAAAAAGATGGCGTTGAACAATGCGCCGACGACCTGAGCCGGCGGGGGATAGGTATCGACGTAGGGGATCGCATCACGGCCGTTAACGAAGCGCGTCGCGACGGCAAGGATGCGCTCGGCGCCGAGATGTACCGCGGGCGCGAGGGGGGCAGTCATCCGGATCCCGCCATCGCCGAACCAGCGGCGGTTGATGCGTACGGCGGGGAAGAGCAAGGGCAGGGCCGCCGACGCCAAGATATGATCGAGCCGGATCTTGCAGCGCACCAGTTTCCGGTGACCGCGTTCCCAATGGACCGGTTCGGTGCCTTGCACCCAGGTCACGGACTGGCCGGTGGAATAGCTCGAGGCGGTGATGGCCACGGCCTTCAGGCGTCCGCGGGCGAGGTTGTGCCCGATACCGGGCAGATAACGGTGCGCGGGCTGGAGCAGGCGTTCCAACATGGCGCAGAGAGGCGCCGTGTCCACCATGCTGCGCGCGCTCACGCGGTTTGAAGACCGCCCTAAGAGCAACCGGGTGCTCCAACGCGCGACGTTGCGCGCGAGCGATAAGAGATCAACGCGAAATATTTGGTCGGTGGTCAAGCCCGACCAGAGCCCCGCGAGCGTCTCCGCCCGTTCGAGAAAGCCCGTGGGTTGGCTGGCGAGATAGGCGGCATTGATGGCCCCGGCCGACACACCGGTGATGATGGGGATCTCTAGTTCCGGATGCCGGCGAGCCAGTGATTGCACGAATCCCACCTGATAGGCGCCGCGGGCGCCGCCGCCGCTTAGCACCAAGGCGAGGTCATTAGTCAAGGTCATGGTAACCACCGAAAAAGCGCACTAGCGCATAAAACTAACGGGAAGCAATGCAGATACCATACTGCATCGCTTCGGGGGTCAGCGCCGCGATTGAACGAGGTTCTCTGCCGTTAACAATCGCTCGGGCGTGCCGACGTCCACCCAGACTCCCCGGTAGTGCTCCCCGGTCACCAAGCCATGGGATACGGCGATGCGTAGCACCGCGGAGAGCCGAAACGTGCCCGGCACGCAATCGTCGAACAGTTCCGGCCGATAGGCGCCGATCCCGCCGAAGGTTAGCCGGCGATCCCCGGACAATGCCACGCCATGCCCGCTGAGCGCGAAGTCCCCCGCGGGATGGTGCGGTGGATTATCCACCAGCACTAGATGCGCCAACCGTTGCGGCTGGCCCGCTAATTTTTCGTAGGGGTAGTCAGTCCAGATGTCCGCGTTGACCACGATAAACGGCCCTGGTCCCAGGAACGGTAGCGCCCTTAGAATACCCCCGCCGGTTTCCAGCGCTTCGGTCCCCTCGCGCGAATAGCGCAGCGAGGTGCCCAAGGCTGCGCCGGTCCCCAGCGTCTGCTCGATGAGATCGCCGTGCAGCGCGTGATTGACGGTAATATCCGTGATCCCCGCGCGCGCCAAGCGCTCGACTTGATATTGGATCAGGCTTTTGCCCGCGACTTGCAGGAGCGCCTTGGGCAGACGATCGGTCAAGGGGCGCATGCGCGCCCCCTTGCCCGCGGCCAAGATCATCGCCTTCATCGCGCGTACCGTTCGTTAATTGCAGGTATGACTTCTGCGACCATCAGGACATGCAGCGAATCCAATTCCGGGTAGCGCACGCTCACATCGGCAATGTGCGCGAGCGTTCTAGGAATATCATTGAGGTAGCCGCGTTTAGCGTCGCGATGCCATAAACGCGCGAATATTCCGCTGGCCTTGAGATGCCGCTGCACGCCCATCAGATCGAACCAGCGGTAAAACTCCGTGAGACTGACGCCACTTAAGATGCCATGTTCGAGCGCCCGCCGGTAATACTCCGCCGCCCAGGCCTCGATCTCCTCCCGTGGCCAGCGAATGTAGCAATCCCGTAGTAAAGAAACAACGTCATAAGTGACAGGCCCGATCACCGCGTCCTGGAAATCGAGGATCCCGGGATCCTTGCCCGCGCTGACCAATAGGTTTCGGGAATGAAAATCGCGGTGCACGAAGACTCGGGGTTGCGACAAGGCCGATTCCGCCAAAAATGCAAAGGTCGCGTCGAGCGACGCGTTTTGGCCGGCCGATAAGCGCAGATCGAGTTCCTTCGCTAGCAGCCATCCCCGAAACAACTCCATCTCCCGCATCAGAGAATCGCGATCGTAATAGGGGAGTCCCCGGCCATTGGCGCGCACCTGCATCGCGACGACGGCGTTCAAGGCGTTGCTATAAAGCTGCCCAGCGTTGTCCGCATGCAGCTCGTCGAGATAGAGCCTGGTTCCGAGATCCGTTAAGAGCAAAAACCCACGCGCAAGATCGCCAGCCAATACCTTGGGGGCATTCAAACCCGCCTCTCCCAGACGTTTGGCGATGTCGATGAAAGCGTCGCAAGTCTCCCGCTCGGGCGGCGCATCCATCACGATATAGGAGCGATCCCGATGCTGGATCCGCCAGTAATGCCGGAAGCTAGCGTCGCTCGAGGCCGCGCTGAGCTGGAATTCGCCTGTCTTGAGGATCTGGGTTACCCAGAGCTTGAGATCATCGTGACGCATCAGGATCCGGGTTCTTTTGACGGCTGGTCGTAATGTAGTCCGCATGCAAATCCCACGCACTTACCATAGAATTTCACCCCAAAGCTTGGTGTATTTGAAAATGATAAACGGGTTTCTTCCCCTTGACGCGCTACTAGCGTACCGAAATTTTTTGACTCATGCGTGACCATCCCCCAGAGGAACGCGTTGCCGGCGAACGGCTGAAAGCCTTGGGACGTTCCGTCATCGACAATGAGGCGCAAGCCGTGGCCGCTCTCGGCGCGCGCATCGGCCCGGAGTTCGTCGGCGCCTGCCGTTATCTTTTGAGTTGCGAGGGCAGAATCGTGGTATTGGGCATGGGTAAGTCCGGCCATATCGGCGGCAAGATCGCGGCCACCTTGGCCAGCACGGGCACCCCGGCGTTCTTCGTCCACCCCGGCGAGGCCAGCCACGGCGACATGGGCATGATCACCACCAAGGATGTGGTGCTCGCGCTGTCCAACTCCGGGGAAACCGTGGAACTTATCGTCTTGCTGCCGCTCATTAAGCGCCTAGGGATCCCGCTCATCGCTCTCACCGGCAAGCCCGAATCGACCCTCGCACGCGCCGCCTCCGTGAACTTGGATGTCAGCGTGGCGCAAGAGGCTTGTCCTTTGGGCTTGGCGCCGACTTCGAGCACGACCGCCGCCCTGGCCATGGGAGACGCGCTGGCCATCGCCCTTCTCGAGGCGCGCGGATTCAACGCCGCGGACTTCGCGCAGACGCATCCGGGCGGAATACTGGGGCGGCGGCTGCTGCTGCGTATTTCCGATCTCATGCATACCGGAAACGAGATCCCGGTGGTCACCAGCGAGGCGCTGTTGCGGGACGCGCTGGTGGAAATGTCGCGGAAGGGCCTGGGTATGACAGCGATCGTCGAGGACGGGCTGCGGATCGCCGGTATCTTCACCGACGGCGACCTGCGCCGCGCCCTGGACCGCGGCGTCGACGTCCATCGAGCACGCATGCGGAGCGTCATGACGCCCGCATGCGTCACCGTCGGCCAAGACTGCCTCGCGGCCGAAGCGCTCAATCTGATGCAGCGGCACAAGATCAACGCGTTGTTAGTCGCCGACGAAAAGAGCAATCTGCGCGGCGTACTGAACATGCACGATTTACTGCGCGCCGGGGTCCTGTAACGTTCCCGTCATGGCGGACCTCGTGGAACCGCTGCATCGGGTCAAGGCCAGGGCCGCGAAGATCCGCCTCGCCGCATTCGATGTGGACGGAGTGCTGACCGACGGCAGCCTGATCCTAGGCGATCGAGGCGAGCAGTTTAAGGTGTTTCACACCCGCGATGGGCAGGGGCTGGCCATGCTGCGCGAAGCCGGTTTACACATTGCCGTGATTTCGGGACGCTCTTCGGCGGCGGTCGAAGAGCGCATGACGGAGCTCGGGATACGGTACGTCTACCAGGGGGCCTCCGACAAGCTATCGATCTTCAATGCCCTGCTCCGCGAGCTCGGCTTGAGCGCCGAGCAGGCGGCGTTCATGGGAGACGATGTGCCGGATTTGCCGGTCATGATCCGCGCCGGACTTGCGGTTGCCGTGGCCGATGCCCATCATTTAGTGTGTCAGCATGCGCATTGGCGGACACGGCAACCCGGCGGACGCGGCGCCGTGCGCGAATTGTGCGAACTGCTCCTGGATGCGCAAGGCGCGCTCGCAAACCTTTACGACCGGTACTTGAGCTAGCCTTAGCTTCTGTGACGGTCTTAAGCTTCCGCAAGCTAAAGCACTGGCCAGGGGTGATCGCACTTAGCGTTTGTGCCGGCACCACCGCTTGGATCCTGGAGGCCCTGGAAGAGCAAAATATCACTCGCGAAGCGGCCGGCCCGGATGAACCGGATTCTTACATGGAGAACTTCGTCCGCACCGCCATGGACGAGGGCGGCAGGCTCGAAAGCAGGCTCCGCGCCAAGCGCCTGTTCCACTTCGGGGATGACGCCACCCAACTCCTTCATCCCACCCTCGAGCTGTATAGCGATAATCCGAAGGCGCCGTGGTTCGCCCGTGCCGACTCGGGATGGATCGAGGCCGACAACGATACCGTCTTGCTGTACGGAAACGTGAGCGTGTGGCGCCAAAACCCCAAGGGCGTGCGCGAGATAGAGGTGCAAGCGCCCGATCTCAGGATACTGCCCAAAAAGCGCTATGCTGAAACCGATAGCGCCACCACGATCATCACGCCCACGTCCATCACCCGGGGAATCGGGATGCGTGCGCGGCTCGCGTTTGGCCTGGTCGAATTGCTGAAAAACGTGCGGACTCATTATGACGAAAAGCATTAACTCCAGCGTGTTGCTGGCAGGTTTATTCTTTGTCACGGCCGCCGCCGCGTTGTCCACCGATCGCGATCAACCGATTGAAGTCACGGCGGACTTCGTCGAAATCGACGATAAGATAGGGGTTGCGATCTACCGCGGGAATGTCATCGTCATCCAAGGGAGCACGCACTTCACCGGCCACACCCTCACCTTGAAATACACGCCTGATCAACAACTGAAAGAGGCGCTCTTGGTAGGCAGCCCGGCGACCTACCGGCAACGCCCCGACAACGAGGAGGAGGATATCGAGGGCGAGGCCCTCAACATGAGGTATCAGACGCAAGAGCAACTGATCCATTTGACCGACAAGGCCAAGATCGTGCAACGGGGGCAGATTTACACCGGCCACCACATGACCTACGATACCGCTCGCAATGTCCTTAAAGCAAGAAAGGCGCGCCCCGGCGAGCTATCCGATGACAACGGGGCCGCGGACGATGGCCGGGTACGGATCATCATTCCTCCGGCCAAGAAAACGGAGCCGGACGGAACCAATCGCGGCTCCCGCGCTGGTGGATCTCGACCAAAAGAATAAACCCGGCGAACAATCGACCCACGTCATCAGCGCCCGGCACCTTTCCAAAACCTATCAGGCGCGGCAGGTCGTCAAGGATGTCAGCCTAAACGTTAAAAGCGGAGAAGTCGTCGGTTTGCTCGGTCCGAATGGCGCGGGCAAGACCACGAGCTTCAACATGATCGTGGGTCTCGTGCCGAATGACGCCGGCGCCGTGTTTCTCAACCGCCGCGACATCACCGCCTTGCCGATGGACCAGCGCGCGCGTTTAGGACTGGGCTACCTCCCGCAGGAGTCTTCCATCTTCAGAAAACTCACGGTAAGGGACAACGTCCTGGCGGTACTGGATATACGATCGGTCATCGATCCGGTTGAGCGCGAACGCCGGCTGACGGACCTGCTGCAAGAGTTCCATCTTCACCACGTGTCCGATCGTGTGGGCGAAACCCTGTCAGGAGGCGAGCGGCGGCGCACGGAGATCGCGCGGACACTGGCGGCGGAGCCCGATTTCATTATGCTGGATGAACCCTTTGCCGGCGTCGATCCGCTTTCGGTGCTCGATCTTCAGAAGGTCATCAAACAGCTTGCGGCGCGCGGGATCGGGATCTTGATTACCGATCATAACGTCCGCGAGACCCTGGGGATCTGCGATCGGGCTTATATCGTAAATGAAGGCACCATCATCGCGGAGGGCGCGCCGGAGACCATTCTAGCCAACGACACCGTACGCCGGGTCTATTTAGGTCACTCGTTTTCATTGTAATTCCGCTTCCGTTGCGAGGCATTGCTGGTGGCGAGGCCGATCGCCACCTCCGCCAGCATGAGCCACGGATCTCCTGGGCTTGCGCCTTTGATGGCGCGTTCTACTTGATGGGCGGCCAGCAGCAGCTCCCGCAAGCTGGCGACGGTGTGGCGCCGCAGCACCGGTTTCAAAGCCGCTTTACGCCGATCCCAGACGCGGAATTCCTCGAACAAGGGCTCCAAAGGAAGCTTGCGCGCCTGGTTATAAGCCAAGCGGCATAGGATCCGCAGCTCGCGCACCAGAGACCAGATCACGAGCGCGGCTTCGGTACCCTCGGCGCGCAATCCGGCGAGCACGGACAGGGATCGTGCCGGGCGCCCTTCCAACACGCAATTGACCAGGGCGAACACGTCATAGCGGCTGCTGTCCGCGACCACCGCGACGACATCCTCGAGGCCCGCCTTGCCGCTCGGCAAGGAAAGCCGGAGCTTCTCAATCTCCTGACTTGCCGCGGGTAGGTTATTCTCGACCCGCTCGGCAATGAACATCGCGGCCTCCTGATCGAGGATAAGAC
>JALZJW010000039.1 GCA_030859565.1 Pseudomonadota bacterium | reverse complement strand
GCACTGGGTGCTCTACAACCTCCCGCCGACCGCCGCCGGGCTCCCGGAGGCGGTCGCTCCGCGCGATCTGCCGTCCGGCACGCGCGAGGGGTTGAACGACTGGAAGCGCACCGGCTACGGGGGCCCCTGCCCGCCGATCGGCCGCCATCGCTACTTGCACAAGCTCTATGCGCTCGATGTCGTGTTGCCCGACCTCGGCAAACCGACTGCGGCAGCACTGCAAAACAGGATGCAGGGTCATATCCTCGCCCAGGTGCGACTAATCGGGACATACCAGCGCAACTAGATTTTTGGTGGCGAGGCGGCAGAATCAGGGAAAGCGTCGAGCCAGAATCGTCGGGCAGGGACCAAGGGACTGCCAGATTTTTCATCATCTAGACGGATGAAATCACCGCCGCTACGCCCTGCTCGATGGCTGAAAGGTCTTGAGCAACAGGATAAACCCCAGCCGCGTCGTATCGTCCTTGGTCACCGGATTGCACAACGCGATGTCCTCGGCCGTTGGCGTATAGCAACGCGCCACCTCCGCGGGTGATTAATGGGTTTTGAATCGGGGAGTTGTCGTTGGTGGCTTCTGGGACTTATAGAACAACCGTGCCCGCAGTCCAGCAGGTCACGTTAGCTAAGCAGGGGTAGAGCAAAGGTCACTTATGAAGCAGCCTCTGTTCACGCGCGCATTCGTGCTGGCCGCGTGCGCTACGTTGATGCTCAGTCTCGCGGCTTCCTGTTCGTACACCTGCCCGGTTTTCTGCAACAGCTTGGGGCGGGGGAGGCAGAAATCGGCCGCATCATGGCGGCGCAGGCGTTGGGTGCGGTGATCGCGTGGCCGCTCGTAGGGCGGCTGATGGACGTACGCGGCCGGCGCGTTGTGATCCTCGGCGGTTGCGTACTATTTATTGTCACGATCACGCTTTATCTCTTCATCGACTCGCTGGGACCGTTTGTGTACGGCGTACGCCTGCTCGATGGCGTGGCCCACACTATGTGGTACACGGCCTTGTTTACTTATGGTGCTGACCTCGTCCCTGCACAGCGACGCACCCACGGATTGGCTATCTTCGGCACTGCGGGGTTGACCACGATCGGGCTCGGCGCACAGTTTGGCGATGTCATCCTGGCATACGCCAACTACCGGGAGCTGTTCTACGGCGCGCTTGGTTTTGCCGTTGTCGGCTTGATCATGTGTTTGCCGCTCCGCGATGTGCTGATCACGCATGGCGACGCCAGCCTTCCGTCGCGCGGTATCTTCGCGGCCGCGACCCAGTGGAATCTGCTGCCGATGTGGTGCGCGTCGGTCGCGTTTTTCGTCTCGCTGCAGGGGCTTTTCGCGTTTTTGAAGACATTTGTATCCACCGTGAATATAGGTAGCGTCGGCAGTTTCTGTATCGCCTATGCCACGATCGCTGTCGCACTGCGCGTATTCTTAGGCTGGGTCCCGGATCGGCTCGGGACACGGCGCATGCTCGGCATTGCGATGTCTTTTTATGCGCTGGGCTTCACCGTTCTGTCGGCCGCACAGACGCCCGTGCACCTGCTGGTAGCGGGACTCCTTTGCGGAACCGGTCATGGTTACACCTACCCCGTGCTCTTCAGTCTGGTCGTGGAACGCGCCGAGCCCCGCGAGCGGGGCTCGGCTATGGCCTTCTATACGATGATCGACTGGCTCGGCTTGCTTATCGCTGGACCAGTCTTTGGTTACGTGATCGAACTCGCGGGATACGGCGTTGCCTTCGTCAGTCTTGCGCTGCTGCTAGCCAGCGGCCTCGGTTTGTTCTATGGCATCGATCGCCCCAAGCGGTCGCCACGGCGCTAACCAAGAACTCGGGCGCGCTCGCAGGAGCTGACCCTGAGGCGGGTCGTTAGAAAAAAGATGTGAGGCGCGCGGTGCACACCTTAATCGATCGCTTTCTCGCTGGTACCGATCAAATGATAGTAGCGCGGTCCAATCGTTCGTGCGATTCTGTCATCCGTCTACTCTCGTGCCCCAAAGCGAGCTACCTCGTCGGGCATGATTTCCGTGGACTTGGGACGCGCGCTGAATCATCGGTTGATGCCCTGGGCACGAGCTCGATGTACGGACGCCGGCGTCGCATAAGGCATTCGGGGATAGAGTAGGTGCCGGACGGCAGACGCAGCGGATGCCAGCCGAAAACCCAGAAAAATACAGAAAGTAGAACAAGCGGTCGAGGTGGCCTAAGTTAGAGCACCCCACCCACCCCACAGGGCTGCACCCGGTTTCAAATAAGTCACATTTTGCAATTCCTATCGGTCCAGCCGTATCGGTTCGCCGCCTTTCGTGATCGGCTATTGCGCCATTGGCGGCCAATTACCCTTATGCATCCGGCCGGATCATGGAGTCGAGTGCCTTGTCGATGAAGACCGCTTGTTGGGCCGAATCGATCTGTTTGCCGTTTGCCAGCCTTTGGGCCTGCTCGAACAGCGGCTCGAAGAGATTTGCCTGGTCGACCGGCGCTTTCAGGGTGATACGCCCGGCGGCGGCGAACCGCTGCTCCCAGGCTTTGCGCACCACGTCCCAGAAGGGGCCTGTCCGCTCGAAGTATCGGTCTCCTGCGCTGAAATCGAAGTTCTTGATGCGGTCGTAGCGGGCGACTCCATATTCCCGGGCGAGGTAAGGCTGCGATGCACGCAGCACGCCGGGCGCCTTCGACACCGCTTTCAAATTGTTCTCTTCCTGTACCCAGCCGCGAGCCGTGATCGTGTGACGATTGGTGCCGATCAGCAGATCGTAGTCCTTGCGCACGCTCCACTCGCGTCGCGGCAGGGGTCGCCAGGTCTGACCGCCGATCCACGTCGAGACGCCGTCAGCATGTTGCCAGCGCCCAAAACTCTCGTAGCGCGGCGAGTCGTCGACCTGGTACACCGCCTGCGTCCATGATCCGGCGGCATCGCCCTTGGAAATCGTGCGCTTTTGCCAAGTTTCCCGGCCGAGGTATTCAATCAGCGTATCATCCTGATACGACCAGTCCTGCCGCCAATGCTTGGTGACAAACGGCTCGGTAACTTTGCCGTCTTTGCCGATGATCCGCATGACCAGCACATGCTGCAAGCTGATGAAGTTCCCGCGGTCCTCCCCGACATAGACGTACTCGGTGCCCCAGGATTGATAGGGGCGCTCGCGGGTGGGCGTAGGCCTGAAATCCACGGTCTCCAGGAAGTCGAAGGTCACACGGTAGCCGCCCGCCATAGCCAAAATGGCGCGGCGGTCGCGCGCGACGGGAGTCAGGTCGGCCTCTTGCAATGCTTTCCAAGCGCTCGAAGGTTCCCTATCCAGCTCGACCTCCGGTCCCCGCGTCGTGCCGCCGCGAGGCGCAGAAGCCGGATCGCTCGAAAGCGGCCAGGAAAATGTGTACCGCTGAACAGGCGGGGCTTCATCTGCGGCCTGCACCGTCGCTGGCAAAGCCACCGCCAGCACGGCGGCGCAGATCAGTCGCTCTCGAATCCTAGTCTTCATGGATGCAATCTCAATCTGGTGAAACGGATCTTTCGAAGCACGGCGCTGCTCCTAGCTAGTACGTGGGTGCCGGCGAGTTGATTCTGCCACAACAATGTCGGTCATTGCAGTCTTGATGCGTGATCTCGTGGCAGTCTTCGTTGGCAGGAAGATCTCTGTGCTGACAAGCTACCGTCACAAAGTTTCGGTCACCGCCGGGTTGCTCGCGCTAACGGATCGGATAATCCCCACGCAGGGCCCGAAGGATACCCCGCGACCCTTTTCAAGGCTTTTCAGCCTTGTAGGCGGATAGCAAAATCGCGTGTGCGTATTTGTGCTGAGCACGCTACAGGGAGGCCGGCGTACGGCCCTCCATGGGATCAGTGGGCGACTGCTTCGATAACGCCATGTACGAGAGCTTCTTCGCCACGCTGGAATGCGAGCTGCTGGATCGCCGGCCCTTCGAGAGCCAGGCCGAGGCGAGTATGGCCATCTTCGAGTTCATCGAGGGCTGGTACAACCCGCATCGCCGGCATTCGTCCATCGGCTACTTGTCACCCGTCAACTACGAGAGGAGGATATGCCCGACACGCACGCGACCGCTGCATCCCAGGCTCGACTCCCAAGCCGTAAACCGTCCATGGAACGGGGGTAACTCCAGGACAAAGTTAGCCCTTTCATTGCAGTGCTGTCTCTGCTATTTCATGACCGATGATCCGTTCGGACATTGCAATCAGTTCGCTTTGTCCTCAACCACGCGCAATTTGGTGCGAATGAAATCACTGTGTGAGACGTGCAGAAGATCGGCAATCTTGCGTACGTAATACTCCTCGTACTTATCGATTTCGATGTCCGCGTTCGCGACCTGCCACAGGGACTGTACTATGCTCACGCGATCCTCCTGGGTAAGGTTCTGATTGAGTAAACGGGTAAATTCCGTTAAGGAGACGGCTTGATCAGCGGCACGATCGGCAAGCTGCACTAGCTCTTGGGCCTCCAATTCGTCAAGCCCAAAGCTCTTTCTCATCGCTTCAATGATGGCCGCCCGCTCGCAGTCCGACACATGATTATCTGCTCTGCTGATTTCGACCAACAATGCCGCGGTCGCCAAGTTCAGCGCGTGCGCTTTGTTCGTTTCTAATTGCGTAACCAAACAAGACCTAAACCACTCGGTTAGGGAAGCTAGCATGTCGCTTTAAATCCAGGAGGGTTATAGCGGGGAAAGACCGCCCGAAAGGGCGATCGCGTCGTTTTCAACATGAGGATATTCCTGAACCGAGGCGACGAGGGGCCTCTCAACGAGATCCAATCGCAGTCATTGCCTGAATACATGATCAGTTGTCGAGAAAGGCGGCAGATTCATTGACCGCACCATCACGTTAGGAAAGCGCCAGGCGATTGCGGCGGTGGAGTACGCGCTCTCGGAATGAAGAAAGGGGTATCGGAAAGTGCGTGCTAGTTCCCATTTAGCGTATCGAGATAAAGGAGTTCCCGATCTAATATCCCCGAATGCCGTATTGGTGCTGGAGCTATGGCTACGAAGCGTAAATGTCTGAGTCCTCGATGCAAGGTGCGAGTGAGTGCGTGTCGATCAAACGGCCGAGCGCGCCTCGCCCGTGCGATCGCGCCGCTGGCGCGCCGCCGCGGCCAGATCGCCGAGGAGCGCCTCGGTTTGGGTCCAACTGATGCAGGCGTCCGTGATGCTCTGACCATAGACCAGTGGACGGCCTGGCGCCTGATCCTGACGCCCCGCTACCAGATGGCTCTCGATCATCAGCCCCAAAATCCGCCGATCTCCCGCCGCGATCTGGGTACAGATCTCGTGACCGACCTGTACCTGGCGCTCGTGGTTCTTGGCGCTGTTCGCGTGGCTACAATCGATCATGATGCGCGCCGGTAAGCCTGCTTTCGCCAACAATGCCGCGGCAGCATCAACGCTCCCCGCATCGTAGTTCGGCTGGCGTTGGCCTCCACGCAGGATGATATGCCCATCGGGATTGCCCGTCGTGGAGAGAATGGCCGCATGCCCGCCTTTGGTCACGCCCAAGAAATGGTGCGGATTCCGCGCCGAGATGATCGCGTCCACCGCGATCTGTAGTCCCCCATCGGTCGCGTTCTTGAAGCCGATGGGGCAGGACAATCCCGAGGCCAGCTCGCGGTGCACCTGGCTTTCGGTAGTGCGCGCGCCGATAGCGCCCCAGGCGATCAGATCGGCGTAGTACTGCGGGCTGATCGGATCGAGAAATTCGGTGCCGGCAGGTACCCCCATTTCGGCCAGATCCAGCAGCAGCCGCCGGGCGATATGCAAGCCGTCGTTGATCCGAAAGCTCCCGTCGAGCTTTGGATCGTTGATCAAACCCTTCCAACCCACGGTAGTCCGCGGTTTCTCAAAATAGACGCGCATCACGATCAAAAGGTCTTCGGCGCAGGTTTTCAGCGCGCGTCTGAGACCTGTAGCGTAGTCACGCGCGGCGTCGGGATCATGGATCGAACAGGGTCCCGTAATGACAAGCAGCCGGTCGTCGCGTTCGTCGAGTAAGGCCTGGATCGCCGCGCGCGCTTTTAGCACGGTGCCCGCGGCCGCGGCGGTGACGGGCAAGTCAGCGTGCAGCGTAGCGGGTGCGAGGACCTCGCGTGTCTCCGTGATACGGAGGTCTTCGGTGCTTGATCGGATCATTGTGAAGTTCGAGTGCGCTTGTGGCTGGTTTGAGCATATGGTACCGCGCGCCTCGCGCCAACGGAAACAGCGAGGTCGATCGTAGCGGAAATCATCCCGGGCAAGGACGCGCCGGGTCTAGCTCTTCGGGGCTCCGTCCGATGCGCCCGAGAGCGATTCCCTCTTGTTCGGCTTCCTGTTCCTCGATGAGATCGCCGAGGATGTTCTTGAGCCGCGCCTCGATGCGTTGCCGCTGGTAGTGATCGACCAAAGGGGAGCGGCGGGCAAAGCATAGTTGGTCACGCGCTAGGTGAGTCTCACCGGCCAGGTAACTTTGTTCTCCTAGCGCTATCTGTGCTTCGACTTCCGCCCCGAGTTTTCCTTCCGCTTCCGCCAAGATCCCATAGTAGGCGGCATCCACCTCGTGGCTTAAGGCGTAGCTGCGCAGCATTCGGCGGGCTTCCTCGGCTTGACCCGAAGTGAGCAGCGTTTTCGCCTGTCCGAGGACCGCGGGGCGGTAGTTGGGGTAAAGTTTCAGCGTCTCGCCGTAGATCGAAAGCGCCGCGCGCGGCCGCTTCTCGGCGAGCGCAAGCCGCGCGGCCGCAAGAAGGTAGGCGGTCTGCTCGGGATCGGCGTGCCGAAGTTGCTTTAGCTGCCGCCGCGCTTCGCGGTAGTCACCGGCTTCGGTCAGCGCCAAGGCATACCCATAGCGCGCCGCGCCGGCGTTTAAAAACAGGCCCGATTTTAGCTGCCGCTCGAAATAGGCCACGGCCGCCGCGGGTTGCCCCAGTGCGCTTAGCCGGAGCTTGGTCCGCACCAGATGAAAGGCGAGGCTGTCACGGTGATGTTTTGTTGGGTACTGTTCGGCGCGATTTCTGGAGTCGGCGATGCGCGTCACCGAGACCGGGTGAGTCCGCAGGAATTCCGGTAACTGGGCATTATCGGTGAGCCGGTTCGCGCGCTGCACACGCTCGAAGAAGGACGGCATTCCACGCGGATCGAATCCCGATTGCGCCAAAATCTGCATACCGATCCGATCGGCTTCTTCTTCATTGGAGCGCGTGAAGTTGAGTTGATACTGGGCGTTGCCCGCGGCAATGGCCGCGAACGCCGCCTGACCAGCTTCCGGGTTTTGAGTGCCGAGCAGGATCGCGCCCAGCATCGCCGCCGCCATGGGGATGCTGAGCTGCGAGGCTTTCTCGAAGGTACGAGCCATATGGCGTTGGGTCACGTGCGCGATTTCATGAGCGACCACAGCGGCTAGCTCGCTCTCCGTCTCCGTGTGCAACAACAGTCCGGTGTGGATTCCGATAAAACCGCCCGGGGCGGCAAACGCGTTCAGCGTCGGGTCGCCTACCAAGAAAAATTCGAAGTTATGCACCGCGTTTTCGACCTGGGCGGTGAGCGCCGAACCCAAGGATTGAACGTAAGCTTCGATTTCCGGGTCAATTACGAGCCTTTCATGCCGCCGTAAATGCCGGAAGAGACCGCGCCCGAGGCGCCGCTCCTGTTCCGGTGACACCGAGGCGGAGGCGGAATCGCCAAAGTCGGGAAGCTCGATAGCGAGCGCCGGAAACGGGCCGAGCAAGCTCAAAAGGGCCAGGGTCAATAGTTTTTTGGGAGTGTTCCTACACACTACGCAAGCATCCACCCGATATCGGCCTTAAAGCGTTGTAGACTTGGGGCGGTATGTCAAGTTCCAACGCTTTGGAAGCCGGTGCGTCAAGCCTGCCTTATGCTATTCCATTCCGGTAGCGCCGGCCATCAATCTGGATTCCTGGCGCGGTGATTGCCCATTGGATCTCGGGTACGCGGTGCGGACCGCGTGAACTGGCGTCCCCTCAGGCTTTGAGGTGAATTTCGGGGCGGATAGGTTAGCTCGCGGACACGGGAAGTGTCGGTTGTGAGAGACAAACAGGGACCAAGGACGGTAATCGAGCTGAGCATAAGGATCTGCTTGGTGGTCAGGAGGTTCTAAGGAGGAAAGTCCCCGCCTCACCAGGGAGTGGTGTACCGAAAGCGCGAAGCCCGTCGCTCGCCATCACGTGCACATGGCCAAACAACCCCGCGCGTGCATGGCCAGGGTGGAGCCCGCACTGCGTACCCGCTGCTAGAACCCGTGCTCCCCGCGCATGGGTTCTTCTCCCGCCCGCTTGGCTCGCGTATCCTTCCCCGGATACGTTATCATTTTGTTACCCCACCCCGGAGCGGGGCCCGATGTACCTGGCGCATTTCGATCTCCAAGAGCCGCCCTTCGCGCTGACCCCCGATCCGCGCTATTTGTACCTGAGCGATCGTCACCGCGAAGGTCTTGCGCATCTCATCTACGGCCTGGAAGAAGGCGGCGGCTTCGTACAGTTGACCGGGGAAATCGGGACCGGCAAAACCACCCTGTGCCGAGTCTTGCTCGAACGCTTGCCGGACGGAGTGGAGGTCGCGTTTGTCCTGAATCCGAGACTCACGGACATCGATCTCCTGGCCACGATCTGCGATGAGTTTGGGATTGAATATTCACGAGAAACCGCCACCCAAAAGTTCCTCGTCGATGCGCTTTATCGCCACGCATTGGATGCGCACGCACAGGGACGGCGAACGGTACTGATCATCGATGAGGCCCAAAACCTGAGCCCGCAAGTCCTCGAGCAAGTGCGGCTGCTCACCAACCTCGAAACCACAAAAAAGAAGCTTCTGCAGATCATCTTGATCGGCCAACCGGAACTAATCGAGATCCTCGCCCGCAGCGATCTGCGGCAACTCGCGCAACGGATCTCGGCCCGCTATCACCTGCTGCCGTTTTCAAGACAGGAGACCTCGGATTACATCGCCCATCGCATGGCGATCGCGGGTGCTGGCGGACAGGTATTTAAACGTAGCGCGCGCCGTCTCATCCACCGGGCCGCGCAAGGGTTTCCACGCCTTATCAATGTCTACTGCGATCGCGCCTTGCTCGGGGCGTTCGTGCGCGATCAGGGCAGCGTCACTGCGGGGACGGCGCGCAAGGCCGTGGGCGAAGTCAAGGGCGCCGCGATCAAGATCAAGCGCTGGAGGTGGCTAGCCGCCGCGGCGGCGCTTGCCAGTGCCGGCAGCGCCGCCTGGTGGTTCATCCCGGCGTTTGACACCGGCTGGAAGTCGCCGGTCTCCGAAAACCGTGTTGAAGTTCCCGCCAGCGCGGCGGTCAAACCGGCCAACATAGGCATCATCGCCGGCCGCGCGGATCGGAAGAAAACCGGCGCGGAAAATGACAGCGCGAGTCGCCCGAAAGGCGAAAACGCGGCACGGCGCAAGCTGTCCGAGACGCTGCCGTGGCTCAGCGAACCCGGTATTCGCGCCGATCGTGATACCGCCCTCGCAAGCATGCTGCTGTTATGGGGCGTGAGCGACAGTTCCCGCGTAGCGCAAGCACCGTGCAATTCGGCGCCGAAACACGGGCTGCAATGCCTGTCCCGATGGGGTGGTTGGGATAGCCTGCGTGCATTCGACCTGCCCGCGGTAATCGGGCTGTTCTTAAAGACAGGCGAGGCGCGGTTCGTTACTGTCATCGGACTAGATGGCGATCAAGTTACCTTGACCGTCGGCCGGAAGACCGGGATCTATCCGCGCGCGGCCATCGAGCCGTTGTGGAACGGCTATTATACGGTGGTGTGGCGGCCCCCGGAACGCGTTGAGCGACTGATCTCGCCCGGCGTCGAAGGTGCCGGCGTCCTTTGGCTCCGGGAACGCTTGGACCAACTGGATGGCAGGAAAGCGCAAGTAGCCAAACCGGGGCATTATGACGAGGCGCTCAGGGAACGCGTGATTGCGTTTCAGCATCGACACGCCCTGGCGCCCGATGGCATGATCGGGCCGGAAACGCTTTTGTACCTAGTCACGGCCGTACGCACGGCCGGGAACCCTTCGCTCACGATTCCGAAATCCTAGCCTATGTCGTTCATTCTCGAAGCGTTAAAGAAAGTCGAGCGCGAACGCGCGGCGCGGGAGACGCCGACCTTACATTCGATTGCGCTCGGAGAAAAAGCGCCGCGCCGGAGCCGGTGGCCTTGGGTGATTTCCGGCGCCTTGCTGCTCAATGCGACCGTCGCCGGGATACTCTTATGGCGGCACGAAATTTGGGATGGTGGGTTGAGAACCGATGACGTCGCGGCTAATGCTGCGCCGGGATCCGTCGAGCCGCCCGAACCCGCGCGCGCCGCGCCTGAGATGAAGACAACCGATACACATGCTCGCTCAAACGCGAAAGAGGAGAGCGCCAAGGCCGTTGCGCCGCCACCCGCTGTTGAGCCTCGGCCTCCGCAGCCTGCCGCCGCCGCACCTAGCGCGGAGACCGCCCTCCCGGCGCGGCAGCAGGCGCCGCGCGATACACCGGCGCGGGAACAGCAACGCGAAGCGCGCGGAGACCTTAAACCACCGCAGCCAACACCGTTCAAAGCCCCCGAGGCGAAACTTTCGGGGGAGCCAGAAATCGCCACACCGCCAGCGGCGGCCATGCTAGATCAGCTAGAACAAAAGCCAGTGCTAGCGCCGCCGGAGGATCCAAGGCTCGATGAAATGCCGTCCTATGCTGAGATGCCAGCCGAGGTGCAGGCGGCGGTGCCCGACCTGAAGGTGAGTCTCATGGCCTACGCCCCGAATGCGGCGGACCGATTGGTGTACATCAAGAACCGCCGCTACGTGGAGGGCGATGTTATTGAAGGCAAACTCAAGGTCGAGACCATCACGCGTAAAGGCGTCGTCCTGAGTTACGACGGAGAGCGATTCCTGCTTTCGCCCTGAAGCGCTGGCATGCGTCGGCTCGACTTAATCGTGCTGAAATATGCACTCGCCCGTGGATTGCGCACAGGCAGCGCTCAGCTACGCTACTGGCCCTGCGAATGCGCAGCAGACGGTACGCCCAACCTTATCGAGGCCAAACCGGTTGAGATCGCTTATCCCCGCCGGAAAACGAACGATAGTTCTAGATACTCACGTCCCTCTGTGCCAACATGACTGAGACATCTTTCTTTGTGAGTTTACTGTATAGAAAGGTGAAAACCATCGGGGGATGATCTTCGCCGGGATAATCACCCAAGGCTCGGGCACGTTAGGATGCCACCGACGCAGGGCGATTTGCTTCCTCCGTTGCGCGGAGATCCGGACGCTTGCTGAGATCCACTATCCGGTCACTGAAGAGGGCGACCGCGATGCCGGCCATCGGGTGCGCATGGCCGAGGTTGTCGTTGAGCTTCTTGGCCGCCAGTCGATTCGCGTCATTCGGACCACGTTCGATATGCTCACCTTCGACGACGAAGGTTGCTTTGACTCGAGCGCATTCGACAGGCATCAACGGGCCCGCGTTGAACTGGCGTTGTGCTTGTGCCCCGTTGGTCGCAGTCGGGTGTGGAATCGCGTGGCGCCGATAGAGTGCCTAAATGTCTGTTTATGGTCGGCTTTGTGACATCTGGTCGATGGTCGCTTTGCGGCCAAAAGCGGGCAGTTAAGCTCGTCTTGCTAAGCTTTGTGTCGGTATCGCGACCCATACACACATCGCAATCAATCCGAGAATTACAAGGCTGAAGAAAATCGTCTGCCCCAACTGTAGCTCAGCCATTTGATCGTATCTCCGAGCGCGTGCCGTTAACAGTGCCACGCACAAACCAACTCGCGACAAGCGCCGCCGCCAACTGCGCAGCAATAAAACCGACAACATACATTGGCGCGATGCCTGTAAAAGTGTTTGTGATTGAGCGGCCCAACGTGACTGCTGGATTCGCGAATGAGGTCGAAGCAGTAAACCAGTACGCGGCGGTGATGTAGGCGGCCACCGCATGGGGCGTGGATTCATTGCGGAAGCGCGAACAAAGCAACACAGTGCCAAGCAGTCCGATGGTCGCCACAAACTCGCTCCAGATCAGGTGCCCGCCGGGGCGAAGCTTTGTAGCAACATCGAAGACGGGCAATCCGAACATTGCATGCGTGGCCCAAACCCCCGCGATTGCTCCGGCTACCTGAGCAACCGCGTAGCCGGGTAGATCTCGCCAAGAGAGATCACCGCGGACAGCCAACGTGAAGCTCACAGCGGGGTTCAAATGGGCGCCCGAAATGGGCCCAAGCGTAAGAAGGATGGCCAGCAATCCGGCGCCAGTAGCCAGGGAATTGGCGAGGAGTGTGATGGCCTCGTTACCGCCGGCGAGGTGCTCTCCCATGATCCCCGACCCAACTACCATTGCCAACAGAAACGCAGTGCCAATACTCTCTGCTGCAAGCTTCCGCCAAGGCGTCATGCCCGCTTTGCACTGCCTATAGCGCGCAGTTCATTCAAGAGAGACATGCGATCGAGCGTTTCCAGTGGCAACGCCAGTAACAGGCGGATGCGGGCGGTAATCTCCAGAAAAATCTTCTCGAACATGCGCCGTTTCTCGACATCTGGCCCTGGATGGGCGGCCGGATCCTCGAATCCCCAATGCGCAGTTGCTGGGTGGCCGGGCCAGATCGGGCAGGTTTCGCCTGCCGCGTTGTCGCAGACGGTGAAAATGAAATCCATCTGCGGGGCATCCTTGGCAGCGAATTCGTCCCAGCTCTTGCTGCGCAGCCCACTTGTGGGGAAGCCTTTGCTGGACAGCAGATCAAGCGCGAATGGATTTATCCGCCCTGCGGGAAAGCTGCCCGCGCTATAGGCTCGAAACCGTCCTGTCCCCAAGTTGCTCAAGAGGGCTTCCGCCATCACGCTGCGTGCCGAATTGCCTGAACAAATGAACAACACGTTGTACGGTTGGTTCTTCACGGTGTTCATCCGCAGCAGGCTGCTGTGCTGTCCGGCGCCTTTGCATTCGGGACACAGCAAGCGGCAGTAATTTCGTCCTTCGGCTGTGTGGCGAGTGGAACGCAGCAGGCGCCTTCGCTTGGTAGCGCGATAGCCCCATTGTCATGGCCATAAACAGGGATGCCGCCAAGCGTGTGGAACGTCTCCCAAGCGATTCCCTGCGGGTCCTGTATCCAGTACTTGTCGGACTTGGCGTAGCAGCAGGCCGCTTTGGCTTCAAGAACGGTAGAGATGCCGGCATTCGCCGCTTGCTCGTGCAGGCTGACCAGTTCGTCCGCTGAGTCCACCTGGAATCCCAGATGATTCACTCCGACGTTGTGGCCCCGTTCTGAAATCGCAAAGTTGATCCGCGGATCCTCGATCATCCATTTCGCGTAGTCGTACTTCTGGAGGGTCGGGGGCGTCCCGAAAAGCTTCGAGTAGAACCCGACGCTTTCACTGACGTCACGGACGGATACGTGGACGTGAAAACGTTTCATGACTATTGCTCCGTAGCACAGACGGCGGATTCGACTTCACAGGATTGTCCGCCGCAGCAGTTTTCTGTGAGATACGACAGAAGGTCGTTCATCGCCTTGAAGTCCGCTGCGTAGTAGATGAAGCGGCTCTCTTGGCGCGACCTGATTAGCCCGGCATGAGCCAACTCCTTCAAATGGAACGAGAGCGTCGCTGGTGCGACTTTCAGCTTAGCACCGATGTCTCCCACGCAAAGCCCCTCCGTGCCGGCCTGCACCAGTGCGCGGTAGATCGCGAGGCGGGATTCCTGGGCTAGAGCGGCAAGTCGGACAACGACTGTTGGTGATTTCATATTTCTATGATTATCGAAATATTAGAAAAAAGCAACTCGCTTCTAGTTACCTATTCTGGAATGGCCGCTATGGGTCGGAAGCCAAGTTGAGGAGGCGCTCGGAAACGCCACGGATTTTTGGGCGGCATACCGTGAGGGAATCTTCAAGCCGTCGCAGAAACCATGGCTTGGGTATCTCTTCATGCTGGAGGAGAGAGAAGCGTCCATCCGTCCAACGAAACCTATTCTGCTCAAGCCGTACCAAGTGGATGAAGCATTTCAGAGGCAAAGCTACGCGAAACGCTATGAGCTGGACTACCAACGCCTCGTTCGTGACAGACTATACGATACCGCGTGCTGATGAATGTACGAACGCCTTGCAACGACCGACCGGTTTAAAGTGGAGGACTCGAAAGGTTGTGTTCCCATGCAGGCGTTCGCAGCCAGCCAAGCAGTTCTGCTTTTGTCGGAGACCGGGTAGTATGAGGCTTCCGTCTTTGGGGCTGAGAATGCCGCGGCACCGGCAAAACAAAAGCGAGTATGCGTATGACAATCCCAACTGAGCCAATCGGCAGTATCCCAAGACCTCTTGCGCTGATCGAGGCGGTCGCCACACGAGACGGCACGGACCCAGCCTTGGATCCGCTCTATGAAGAGGCGATCCGCGACACTATCGAGCGGTTCGAGGCCACTGGCTCGCCGGTGATCACCGACGGCGAGCAGAGGAAGTATCACAATTTCTGGACGTACTGCGTGCACGGACTGCCGAACACGGCGCCGGACGGCTTCAAGATCCCGTTCGCGGCCGGTCACACGCGCCGGATGCTGCGGCTGACGGGCGGCCCTTTCGGTTACAAGAGGCGCGCGGACAGTTACCTGGACGTGGCCCTGCGCTACGCCCACGTGCCGGTGAAGCAGGCGGTCATCTCGCCCTCGGCTTTGAGCCTAATGTATCCGGCCCACGAGATCGCTGGCTACTCCCGCGAGGAGTTCATCCAGGACCTGCTGAATGAACATGAGACCGAGATTCGCAGCTGTCTGCGAAAGGGCGCGCACAAGGTTCAGATCGATTTCACGGAAGGGCGACTGGCGGTCAAGATCGATCCATCCGGGGATCTTCTCCACAGCTTCATCGAGTTGAATAATCTCGCCCTGTCGCGATTCTCCGCTGAGGACCGCCAACGCATCGGTGTGCACACGTGTCCCGGCGGCGACCGCGATTCGACCCACAGTGCAGACGTCGACTACTCCGAGCTGTTGCCCAGTCTGTTCGAGCTGAAGGTCGGCAACTTCTACATCGCACTCGCGGGCGAACAGGATCGTGTCCGCGCCTTGAAGATCATCCGCAAGTACATGAACGCGGATCAGCGGATTTTTATCGGCGTCGTCGCGCCCATCGACCCGCGCGTTGAGACGCCGGAGGAAATTCGGGACCGAATCCTCGAAGCGGTCAAGGACATTCCGGTCGAGCAATTGGGCACAACGGACGACTGCGGCTTCTCACCCTTCTGTGATGATACTTCGACCAGTCGTGACGCAGCGTTTGCAAAGATCCGGGCGCGCGTGCTCGGCACCGCGCTCGCGGCGGACATTATCGGAAGTGGCTGATGGAGCGGAACGACGACGAGGAAATGCTGCTGCGCTCCGTGGCCCTGCAGAATGCCAAGAGCATTCTCCAGGCACGACAGCGTGCCGAGGAGGAACTCGTCCGGGCGAAGGAAGCGTTGGAGCTGAAGACGCAAGAGCTTGCCCACTCTCTTGCCATGATGCGCGAGAGCGAGCGGCGGCTGCGGTTCATCATGGACTCGATGCCGCAGAAAATCTTTACCGCCAAGGCCGACGGCGACGTGACCTATTTCAACCCGCAGTGGACCGAGTTCACCGGCCTATCGTTCGAGCAAATCCGGGATTGGGGCTGGACGCAGTTCATCCACCCCGACGATGTGGCCGAGAATGTCCGTGTCTGGCAGCAGTCCATCGACAGCGGCGAAATCTTCTCGTTCGAGCATCGCTTCCGGCGTGCCGATGGCGAGTATCGCTGGCATATCAGCCGGGCGATGGCGTTGAAGGATGCTGAGGGCAAAGTCCTGATGTGGGTCGGCTCGAACACCGACATTCACGAGCAAAAGCAGACGGCGAATGAGTTGCGGAAATTAGCCGCCGCATTGTCCGAGGCCGACCGCCGCAAGAACGAGTTCCTGGCGCTGCTCGCCCACGAACTGCGCAACCCCCTGGCCCCCATCCGCAATGCCGTGCAAGTCCTACGGCTGAGGGGCGGCGATGCTGCAGCCGTCAAATCGACGTCCGAGATGCTGGAGCGCCAGATAGGCCAGATGGTCCGGCTGGTGGACGACCTGCTCGACGTGAGCCGCATCAGCCGGGGCAAAATCGAACTCTGCAAGGAGCAGGTCGAACTTGCGTCGGTCGTGAATCAAGCCGTCGAAGCCGCCCGCTCGCTGGTTGAGTGCATGGAGCATGAACTTACAGTCGCCTTGGCGCCGCAGCCGGTGCACCTGAACGCCGACCCGACCCGGCTCGCTCAGGTGGTGGGCAATCTACTAAACAACGCCTGCAAGTTCACCAATAAGGGCGGCCGCATTTGGCTGACCGTTGAGCGAGAGGGGGAGCAGGCCGTTATCCGGGTGCGGGACAACGGCATCGGCATCGCCGCCGATCAGCTTGCTCGTATCTTCGACATGTTCACGCAGGTCGACACCTCGCTGGAGCGTTCGGTAGGCGGGTTGGGCATCGGCCTGACGGTGGTGAAAAACCTGGCGGAGATGCACGCCGGCATGGTGGAAGTCCACAGCGCCGGTCTCGGTCAGGGGAGTGAGTTCGTGGTGCGTCTGCCCATCTTGGTTGAAACGGCCAAACCGCCGCCGGAGCCGACCGTCAGCGAGGCGACGCCGACGACGACGCGCCGCATCCTGGTTGTCGATGATAACCGGGACTCGGCAGAGTCGCTTGCCATGCTATTGAAACTGATGGGCAACGAGACGCACACCGCCTACGACGGCTTTGAGGCGGTGGAAGCGGCGGCGGCGTTCAGGCCCGATGTAATCCTGCTCGACATCGGCCTGCCGAAGTTAAACGGCTACGAAGCGTGCCGCCGGATCCGTGAACAGCCGTGGGGCAAGGACATGGTGCTGGTAGCGCTCACCGGATGGGGTCAGGAGGAAGACCGGCGAAAATCCAGAGAGGCCGGGTTCGACGGCCACATTGTCAAGCCGGTGGATCCCACCGCCCTCACGAAGCTGCTGGCCGAGACGGGAGCGAGTGCGCCACCCGTGGGGGATGCGAGCTAACCAATAAAGATTGAGACGGCGTGTGCCACATGGTCAGAGCCGGCACCATGCTCATCAAAAAGCCGGATATATACGTGCGGTCTTTCCTAACGGCCATCGGCATTTCTCTCCTTACAAACCGGGTGGAGTTCACACATATGCTTGCAATACGGGCACATAAAGCGGAAACGCTGGACAGACAAGCCTTCACCTTAAGGTTGCGCGGGCTGCATTTATATCCCGGCCGCCAGAAAAGCGGCTTTGGTGATGTTTCCTTACCGCCCATACGGACTTCCAGTGGTCACCGGCTACGCCAATGCTGAGATTAGCGCGGCTCCTCTTTGTCGCGCCACAGATGGACCGTGGAGAGCGCGACACCGTAGCGGGCGGCGACATCGACCGCGCAAATCCCCTGGGCGAGCAGGTGGGTGCGCGGATCAGTACATTCCATGCCTCTGATTGTGGCTTTGCTGGGTTCGGGAAATAGGCTATATTTAATATACGTCTTTTGTAATCAAAAGACGGGACATAATAAAAGTAGGTTACTTTAATTATTAGGAGGAGGCTTATGGGTGAAGTTGGAATGATTATTCCTGTACTAGTTGTGCTTATAGGATTAGCTCTCTACCGCTGGGGCAGAAGCGGCGATTGAAATCCGTAAGCGTAATTCCGAAAAGGGTTATTCATAGCTAATAAAAAAAGGAAAACGGGCGGCCGGGAGCGGCACCGATGAATCTACCGCGACCCGGCCGCTTCTTAGCAACAGGGACCACGGATAAACTACCCTCCCGTGGCATTTGATCCTCCTGCGAAGCCTCAGGAGTCTTGGCGAGGTGCGGCCGGTCTGCGCCTGGCGATCACGCGGGACGCCTCGAAGCTCGCAATGCCGACCCTATTCCCACCGAGAAGACGGACCCTGCCGTCCTCGCTGCCGCCTCCAACTCACAGCTCCATGCAGGCAGCCACCTGTTTTCGTTCCGGTGCGAATGCCGGTTGGAACCCGAAATCGAAGACCGTTGTGTCCGGCGGCACTCCTGCCTCGGGCCAGCACGCCCTCATACGATTCTCTCCGGCGGGATGGAGATCCTGACTGTTCGGATCCGGGAATATCACCCGCTTGATAGCCTCGGCAGGGTCGTCGAGCTTGAACTCCACCGTTTCCAGCAGTTGTTTGTCGGCCTCCGCCGCTTCGGCGCCGGCGCTCTGGACGACTCCGGTGATCGCCCCGGGGATGGTGCCAGCGTGGTAGTACTCCTCGAGATCGGCGAGTCCCTGCGCGAGCGGATACTGCGCGTCGGTCTTGTTGAGGAGCCCGTCCCGGATACCGACCAGGACCGACCTGCGCTGGGCGATCATCTTCGTCATCAAGGCCGGCATCGTCTGATCGAAGAACGCGTTCTTGTCGACCGATTCCCTCGCGCCGATGACAGCGGCGGTCGCGCCCGACAGGATTTGGCTGCTTCCGCCCGCCTTGCGGTTCCGGCCCATGGCGTTGAGGCGCAGACTGAAACGAATAAAAAAATGATAATATCGGCCGTTCATACCAGCGAGCAGCGCTGGTTCGGCTCGCCCTTCGCGCTCTCTTCACTTCCGGGAGGGTTAGGATGAGGGGACGCCCGCGATTCTGCTGCCGAGCCATTATGGATTGTCCGGTTCCAATCATGCGCCGAGCGTTACTATCAGCTTTTATCTTCGGGGCTTGGCTCCTGGCCGGTTGCGAGGCGGGTGAGCGGGCCGGCATCGCCGCGCCCCGTTCTCCGGTCGGTCCGGTGCCGGCCGAGCCGCAACGGCCCGGCGATCCCGAACGCGGCTATCGGGCCCTCGTCGCCGAGCCCTATGTGAGCTGCGGCATTCCCTACGCGGCATACCGGGAGAGCGCCGACCCGCCCCCGCAGTCGCATCGCTTACCGGGCCGGGAGGGGCGCAACGCGGAGTTGCCTTACAATTTCACGGCGCATACGACTAAGGACGGGGTCGAGCTGGTGGTGTCGAATTGCCTGACCTGCCATGCGGGATTTTTCGATGGGCGGCTCATCGTCGGACTCGGCAACGAAGCGCTGGATTTTACCGAGGACCGTGTGCCCTACATCGAGGGACTGGGCGCCTACGTCCAAGACGAGAAAGCGGCGCGTGAATGGCGTAAATGGGCGGACCGGCTCGAGGCCATCGGCCCCTACAGCACCACTGACACGGTGGGTTTAAACCCGGCGATCAACATCACCTGGGCGCTCTTCGCGCACCGCGATCCGAAGACGCTCGCCTGGTCGCCGGCAGCGCTCATAGCACCCCCGTCCGCCCGTCCGTTACCCGCCACCGTGCCGCCCTGGTGGCACATGAAGAAAAAACATGCGATGTTCCATACGACTGTCGGCCGCGGCGATCACGCGCGCCTCATGATTCTGGCCTCGACCTTGTGCACGGATAGCGTCGAGGAGGCGCGGGCCATCGATGCCTACGCGCCCGATATACGCGCCTTTATCGAGTCCTTGGAGCCGCCCGCTTATCCGTTTGCAACCGATCAAGCGCTCGCGGCGAGCGGCCACACGCTGTTCGAAGCCAACTGCGCCCAATGCCATGGGACCTACGGAGAGAACTGGACCTACCCGAATCTGGTCATCGATCTGGCACGGATCGGTACCGATCCGGCCATCGCCCTGGCCGCCACCGACGGGAGCGAAGACCGGTTTCTGCGCTGGCTCGGTGAGTCGTTTTACAGCGAGTCCGCGCGCCTCGCCCCGGCCCGCGGTTATATCGCGCCACCCTTGGATGGCGTCTGGGCCACGGCGCCTTACCTGCACAATGGCTCGGTGCCGACGATCGATGCCTTGTTGAACAGCGGGAAACGGCCCAGGTATTGGCGCCGGTCGTTCGATTCCAAGGACTATGATCAAGAAACGCTGGGCTGGAGATATACCGAGCTTGCGGAAGGCAAGAAAGGAACGGATCCCAACTCTAGGAAATGGGTTTATGACACCACGCTGCCCGGCGCTACCAATAGCGGACATACCTTTGGCGATCATTTGAACGAGGGCGGGCGGCGGGCGGTCCTCGAGTACTTGAAAACACTGTGAGACCGACACCGGATCTCGTAGCGCATCGCGGGTATGCGCTCCATTATCCGGAAAATACCGGCGCTGCCATTCGGGCCGCGATCGCGGCCGGCGCTAAGTATTTCGAATGCGATGTCCAACTCACGGCGGACCGCGTACCGATCCTGTTTCATGACCAGACCTTGGATCGCGTCTGCGGTGTGCCCGGCAGGATCCATGAAGTCAAAGTCGCCGGGTTAGCTCCGTTGTCGGCCTATGAACCCGGGCGCTTCGGCGAGCGCTTCCGGGGCGAACCCATGGCCTCGCTGGAGGGTATTGGCTGCATTCTGAAATCCAACCCGGACGTCGTGGGTTTCATCGAAATCAAGATCGAGTCCATTGAGCAGTTCGGCGTAGACCTCGTATTCGAGCGTGTCGATGCGGTGCTTTCCCGTTACGCGCGCCAGGTTGTTTTGATTTCGTATTCGGGGGAATTTCTTCGCTATGTGCAGGGTTACGCCATCGGTGCGGTGATCGACCGTTGGGAGGATCTCGACAGCGTACGCTTGTTGAATCCGCATTATGTTTTTTGCGATCTTGATGGGTTACCGCCCACGGGCGAGCTTCGGTGTGAAGGCGCGAAGCTGGTGGTGTTCGAGGTCCGTCATGCCGCCGTGGCGCTGGCGCTCTGGGAACGCGGTGTGGAGCTCATCGAGACCTTTGCGGTGGGGGAATTGCTCGGAGAGCTTTGTCACGTTCGCGATCCGCGGCCATGACCGAAGACCGTTACGATATGGCGATCGTGGGCGCAGGAATTCACGGGGCCGGTGTGGCCCAGGCCGCGGCCGGCTACCGCACCTTGGTGATCGAAAAGAGCGCGCCGGGGGCGGGAACCTCGTCCCGATCGAGCAAGTTGATCCATGGCGGGCTCCGCTATCTCGAGAGCGGTCAGATCAATCTGGTGCGCGAATCGCTGCGGGAGCGTGAGATCCTGCTGCGCATCGCGCCGGGTCTTGTCCGCCGCGTTCCTTTCCTGATCCCGGTGTATCAGAACTCGGCGCGTCCGCCGTGGAAAGTCCGCTTGGGCTTGTCGGCCTACGCCCTCCTCGGAGGCGGCAAGCGCGGTACTCGATTTCGGGCGCTCGGGCGCAATGCATGGAATGCGCTCGACGGGTTGATGACCGACGGGCTGCGCGCGGTCTTCGAGTATTGGGATGCGCAAACCGACGATACCGCCTTGACACGCGCGGTCTTGAGTTCCGCCAGGGCTTACGGCGCCGAGGTGCTTTATCCGACGCTGTTCGAGGGCGCTGTGCGCGAAGGCGATGCCTATCGAATTCGCTATCGTACACAAGGGCAAGTGCGCACCTGCGTGGCGACGGTTTTGATCAACGCCGGCGGGCCCTGGGTCAATGAGATCCAGGAACGGGCGCAGGCGCCCTCGCTGGCGATCGATCTAGTGCAGGGGACCCACATCCACCTTGACCGGCCGTTGACCGATCGGGTGTTCTATGTCGAGTCACCGCGCGACCGGCGTCCCGTATTCGTGATGCCTTGGCGCGGCGCGGCGCTGGTCGGTACGACCGAGACCATGTTTCGAAGCGATCCGGAATCGGTCCGGCCGCTTCCCCAAGAGATTGAGTACCTCGAGGAGACGCTGCGCCATTATTTTCCCCGTTATCCCGGGAAACGCATGGAAGCGATGGCGGGGTTGCGCGTCCTGCCCAAGCAGGAGGCTTCACCGCAGGACCGATCGCGGGAAACCGTCCTGCATTGCGACGACCCGGCCCGGCCGCACCTGGTGGCGATCTACGGCGGCAAGCTCACCGCCTACCGCGCCACGGCGGCGAAGGTGCTTAGGATCCTCGGACCGAGTTTACCGCCCCGCGCGCAACGTGTTCGTACCGACCAGATCGATTTAACCGCTTCAGCGATCGATTAGCTTCGCGGCGGCTTGTGGCGCGCTATGCGCGCGATAAGGTATAACCCGGAGCGTGAAAAAAAACCACGCATCCGCTGCCCGCCCGATCCCGGCGGGTTTTTTACGCCATCCTGCACATCTTCTAGCATTGGGGTTTGGCACAGGATGTGCCCCCATTGCACCGGGTACAGCCGGAACGGTTTTTGGGGTTCTGGTGTACCTGGCGTTGCAAGCCGTCCCGGTGCTGTGGTATTTAATGGTGACGGTGGTTCTGTTCGGTGTCGGTGTGCTCGTATGCCACCGGGCGGCCGAGGCCCTGGGGTCGCACGACCATCCCGCGATTGTTTGGGACGAAGTGGTCGGTTACCTGGTGGCCATGACGGCGGCGCCGGACGGTTGGACTTGGATGCTGCTTGGGTTCGTGCTTTTTAGAGCCTTTGATATTTTCAAGCCCTGGCCGATTCGAACCATCGATGCGCGCGTTTCGGGGGGAGTGGGGATCATGCTTGATGATGCCGCCGCGGGGCTTTACGCCTTTTTAATGATGCAGGTGACCGGATATTTGACGCACTAGGACGCCCGCATCTGCCTTAATATGAGAACTAGATCCTATGGCGCAAAACCATCTCAGCCCGGTTTCTTGTCTTGCGATTATGGTGGTGCTGTTTTTCGCACCCCAAGCGCACGCCGATATCTACAAATACGTCGATAAATACGGCCGCGTCTACCTCACCGACCGGCCAAGCCATTCCGGCTATAAACGCATTGTCCGGACCTGGAAGGGATGGACGCTGCCCTTGGGCAAGGGATATACCGATAGCGGGAAGAATCGTAGACTCTATGCCCCCGCCATCGCCCAGGCGGCCCTCCGGTACAAGCTCCCTCACGCTTTGTTGCATGCCGTGATCAAGGCCGAATCGGCTTACAACCCAATAGCGATCTCGCGCGCCGGCGCGGTGGGGCTCATGCAGCTTATGCCCGGTACGGCGCTACGCTACGGCGTCATCAACCGTAAGGACCCCATCGCGAATTTGAGCGGCGGGTCGCGTTACCTGCGCGATCTCATGGGCATGTTCAAGAATAACCTGGTGCTCGCGCTCGCGGCCTATAACGCCGGTGAAAACGCCGTGATCCGCTATGGCCGCAAGATCCCGCCTTATCCAGAGACCCAGACCTACGTGCGGCGCGTGCTGCAATACTATAAGCAATACCAGCTTGCGATGAGCGGGTGATCGGATCGTCACGGGTCCAGCAGATCGAGCTTGGCGAGGTCTTCTTCCAGCTCGATCTGCGCCAGCTCGGCGTTACTCAAGGCGGGGATGGGTTTGCCGGTGCTTGCCCTAGGGATCACGGGCAACGGGCTGCGTTGGCGCTCTGTCCGGGTATCGCCTGCGGGCGGCCGCTCGGCCCCGGCTAGCCCCCGTGCCACATAACGCGCGATGAGATCCTTGAGCTTCAGGCCATCGAGCGCGGCCCGTGCCTTCGCTTGGCGCAGCAGATCATCGGGTAGGTCGATCGTGGTTCTCATAAAAGCATTTAGGCATCCTTATACTTCCAGGTCAATGTCCATCCCAGCCACCGTACGCTGCTACGATCACGGTTGATCATGGCGCGCCGATCACACTGCGGATGGAGTGATGAGCAGGATCGGTTCGCGCCTGTGCTTTCTGTAGATGGCGAAGTCCGAATCCAGGGTGCATACCGCGTGATCGTCGAAGGTCTCCGCCATCCGCACCAGACACGCGTCGGCTAGGGACATCGGTATGTCACGGTATTTTTCGCGCAGCACTCGCAACTGGCCGATCTCGCCAGTGAGCGCGAACTCCACTTTCAGAAGCCCGCTCTCGACCATCTCCAGCATCGCGTCCTGAGCGCGTGGCAGACTGCGCAGCAGGTGCCAGGACTCGGCCAGGACTGCTTCGCATAGCAGCCAGGGCAGGGGGAGTGTCTTTGCTTGTCCGGCGATCCAGGCGTGGTGGGTTTCTCGGCGGTCTAAAAATGCGACCAGTGGCCCCGAGTCAACGATGACCCGTCGAGCCATGGCCGAAATCCGCCAAATATTCGGGATTGGTGGCCAGGTCCGTCACCCCCGAATCAACCATGCCGCAGTAGTTCTGCATCCGATTGTGCAATGAAGGCGGCTGGGTGACCGCTTGATCTAAAGGATCCCCCACCCAGGTTCGAAGTAACTCAACGGCTACCGCGCGTATCGGCCGTCCCTCCAAGGCACACTTGGCCTTGACTCTGCGGTAGAGGTCGTCGGGAATCTCAATTGTGGCTTTCATGAAGGCAGCCTAGCGGCATTCCTGCTTTGCTGTCAAACCGGCAATTCATGCTGAGTCGGGACGGAGTGGCTTTGGTCCCGCGCTAGGCGTGCGATCGCCTCGGCAGCGGGCTTTTTGCGCTCGCAGATCGTGTAGAGGCGGCAGGCCGCGACTCGACGCCAAAATGCCCGCCTCGACCCTCCGGCGACGCTGATGTTCTTGGCTTTCGAGGCCGCGGAGCGAGCACGCGACGCCGCGATCGCGGTGCGCGATTTATTCACAACCGTTCACTCGTCCGTCACACAGCCTTCAGCCGCCGATTTCACGTTTTTAATATACTTGTAGAGAGTTCCGCGCACCGCCTTGTAGGGCGGGGGTGTCCATCGGACTCTACGGCGGGCGAGTTCTTCATCCCCTACCTGGACGCTCAAACAACGTTCGCTTGCATCGATAATGATCCGATCGCCATCGTGAATGAGCGCGATCGGTCCGCCTTCCTGAGCTTCGGGGACCACGTGCCCGACAAGGAAGCCGTGGGACCCGCCCGAAAACCGCCCATCGGTGATCAGGGCCACGTCCGCGCCGAGGCCGGAGCCCATGATCGCCGAGGTCGGGGTCAACATCTCCGGCATTCCCGGTCCGCCTTTCGGACCCTCGTAGCGGATCACGACGACATCGCCTTTTCGGATCTGGTTTTTTTCCAGCGCGGCGAGCATGGCTTCCTCGGAATCGTAGACCCGGGCCGGCCCGCAAAACCGCAAGCCTTCCTTCCCCGTGATCTTGGCTACGGCCCCGCCGGGCGCGAGGTTTCCTCTGAGGATTTGAATATGACCGCTAGGCTTGATGGGCCGCGCGAGCGGTCGCACCAGCTCCTGGCCGGGCGCGAGCCCCGCGACGGTAGCTAGATTCTGGGCCACGGTCTTCCCGGTCACCGTCAAACAATCCCCCCGCAGCAGCCCGTTTTCAAATAGGTATCTCATCACGGCCGGTGTTCCGCCGACCTGATGCAGATCCTCCATGACGTAGCTGCCGCTCGGTTTGAGATCGCCGAGGTAGGGGGTGCGATCGCTGACCGCCTGAAAATCCTCGAGATCGAGTTTGACCCCGACCGCGCGCGCCATGGCGATGAGGTGCAGCACGGCGTTGGTCGAGCCTCCCAGCACCGTGACCAGGACGATGGCGTTTTGAAACGCCTCGCGGGTCATGATGTCGCGCGGTTTGATGTCCTGCTCGAGTAAATGGCGGATCGCCGCGCCCGCCCGCAGGCATTCGTCGAGCTTCGCCGGATCGACTGCCGGCGTCGATGAGCTGTAGGGCAACGACATCCCGAGCGCTTCGATCGCGACCGCCATCGTGTTGGCGGTGTACATGCCGCCGCAGGCGCCCGCACCCGGACAGGATTTTTTCACGATGTCGCTGCGTGTCGCCTCGTCGATGGCGCCCGCGAGATACTCGCCGTAGCTCTGAAACGCCGAGATGATGTCGAGCTTTTTATCGCCACGGTGTCCGGGCTGGATGGTGCCCCCGTAGATCATGAGCGCCGGCCGGTTCAGGCGGCCCATGGCCATGAGGCAACCGGGCATGTTTTTATCGCACCCCGGGATCGAAATATTGGCGTCATACCATTGGGCGCACATCACGGTCTCGATCGAATCGGCGATGAGATCGCGCGATTGCAGCGAATAACTCATGCCTTCCGTGCCCATCGAGATCCCATCGCTCACGCCGATGGTGTTGAAACGCATTCCCACCAAGCCCGCGGCGACCACCCCCTCCTTGATCTTGTCCGCGAGCCGCAAGAGATGCATGTTGCAGGTATTGCCCTCGTACCAGACGCTGGCGATTCCGACTTGCGGTTTGTGCATGTCCGCCTCGGTGAGCCCGGCGCCGTAGAGCATCGCTTGCGATGCGCCCTGGGATTTCGGTTGGGTGATCCGCGCGCTGTAACGGTTAGCGGGATGGGTCATGCGAAACTCCGAAACGGTTCTCAATCGTGCACCGGATATTACACGGCCCGGCGGTGTATTCACAACGGCACGCTGCGAGCGCGGACGAACCGCGTACATCTTCTTACGGATAGTGCATGCGGGGGGTATTAGTGAATATCGAACGTAGCTGCGCGCACGATCATACCGGTACGCCCAAGGGACCACGGCGCCGGGCTTCCCAGGCTTGCATCGAGCACCCTGCGGCGTAAACTGGTCCGTGGGCTGAAGCGACTTGTCGGTTACCGAGGGGGTGCATCATGGTAGATAAAAAATCACAGGCAGCGCAAGCTCCACCGGTCTCGGGTGGGCCAGAGCCGGATGCGGAGATACGGGACAAGGTGCGCGATCTCACGTCACAGGTCCTGAAAGGCGGTCACCTGGATCCCGAAGAGGTGAAGGAGGTGGTTCAGGCCATGACCCCCGGATCAAGCGTCGGCATGGAACCGCAGGCGGCCGACGTGAGGCGAGGGTTGGCCGAGGCGGTGCAGGGTCTGGATGAGGCGCTCATGCGCGCCGCCGAAGCGGCGCATATCGCGCTCCGGCAACTAGGCTCGAAGGGAACCGGTTTTACCGACAATGACCTGAAAGAAACCTTCGCCAGGCTCAAGCAGCTCCAGGGGGCCTACGTCGCGACCGCCAACCGCGTGGCGGAAGCCGCGAGTGGCAATATCCAGCGCGAGCTGCGGGAGCTTGCGGTGCATGCGCAGCAGGTCGGGGTCGAGGCCAGCGCGCGCGTCGCCGCGGTTATGACGGAGTTCGCAAATCGCTTGACCTCGGTGTCGCGCGAGGGCACCTCCGCCGGGTTCGATGCGGCGCGCGACTACGGCGCGCGTATGACGCTGCTCGCGAGCGGTGTCCTCGCCGGCATCGCCGACGCGCTACGCGAGCAGTCGGGGCCCGGTACGAGCAAGTAGGTCTGCCGGTGATCTGGGGGGCCTTCGGCGTAGGGCGGGATCTTCCGCGCCTGCACCAGATCACCTCGGTCCTGATCCGGCACGGGCTCGGCGACCTCGTCCGCCGGGTGGGGATCGGGACAGTGCTGGAACGCACCGGCCAGATCCTGCACTGGGGAGAGGCCTCCGAATCGGCGCACCTGGAGCCACCAGAGCGCATACGGGTCGCTCTGGAAGAGCTTGGACCGACCTTCGTCAAGCTTGGCCAAGTGCTTTCGACACGGGAAGACCTGTTCCCGCCGAAGTGGATCGCGGAGTTCGAAAGACTGCAGAGCAGGGTCGCACCGGTGGCCTTCGGCGAACTGCTGCCCGAGGTGGAAAGGGCGCTTGGCAGGCTTCCTCAGGAAGTGTTCGTTGATCTCGATACCGCGGCCTACGCCTCGGCCTCCATCGCCCAGGTCCATCGGGCTCGCCTGCCGGACGGCACGCCGGTGGTGCTTAAGATCCGCCGCCCGGGGATCCAAGCGACGGTCGAGGCGGATATCCGCATCCTCACTCACATCGCCGCCCTGCTCGAAATGGAGATCCCGGAGGCGCGGCGTTACCAACCGACCCAGATCCTCGCCCAATTTTCCCGCTCCCTCGAACGCGAGCTCGATCTGGCGGTAGAGGCGCGCAACATCGATCGATTCGCCAAGAACTTCGCCGGGGACCCCGAGGTGCTAGTGCCGCGCGTGTATTGGGAGTGGACCAGCCCGGTGATGAACGTGCAGGAGTATATCGAGGCCATTCCCGGCAATGATCTCCGCGCAATCGAAGCGGCGGGCCTCGACCGCAAGCTGCTCGCCTCGCGCGGCGCGGATACGTTGCTCAGGATGATCCTGGTTGACGGCTTCTTCCATGCCGACCCTCACCCGGGTAACGTCTTCTACCTGCCGGGCAACCGCATCGTCATGATCGACTTCGGCATGGTCGGGCGGCTCACGCATTTCCGCCGCAATCAAATCGTCGACCTCCTCTCCGGAATCGCAGGCCGCGACGAGGAAGGCATCACGGAGGTGATCCTCGATTGGACGGGCGACGCCTACGTGGATGAGGCCAAGCTTGCCGCGGATATGGGTGAGATCGTGCTCGATTATGCGGATGCCCCGCTGAAGGACGTCCGCATTGCCACGCTCCTGCGCCAGGTGAGCAGCATCATGCGCGAGCATTCGATCGTGCTGCCCGCGGATCTCACCCTCATGTTCAAGGCCCTCATCACGCTGGAGGGACTCGGGCGCCAGTACGATCCGGGGTTCCGGCTCATTGACCATCTCGGGCCCTTTCTCGAGCAGGCCGTCGCCGAACGCTATGGGCCGGCCGCGCTCATCAAGCGCGGGCAGAACAGTCTGGCACAGATGTTCAACGTGGGCAGCGCCGTCCCGCGGGACCTCGCCCGGTTGTTCAAGGACCTACGCCGGGGCAGGATGCGATTGGACCTCGATCTCAAGCGCTTGGACAGCTTCGGCCGGCGCCTCGATCACACCATCGATCGCATCACCATCGGCATCATGACTGCCTCGCTCGTAGTCGGTTCTTCCATCGTGATGACCGTCGCCCGTGGTCCGACCCTGTTCGGGATGCCGCTGTTCACCGTGCTCGGTCTTCTCGGCTACGTGATCGCGTTCTGCAACAGCGTGTGGATCATCGTTTCGATCTGGCGTGCGAATCGGGATTGAACGCATTGGCGGCAAGCCGCTATCAAAAAATCGTAGTTCGTGCGCACGGCTACGTTGGCTAATGGGATATTAGCGCCGCCGTCAATCACAGGTAGTGTCTCAGTTTGAATTTCGGCTATCGGCCGATTTTGTTGAAAAACTTCCGGAACTTCTGCTCGCGGTGATGATCGGATCTTCGTAATGGTTATTACGGAGAACTG
>JALZJW010000038.1 GCA_030859565.1 Pseudomonadota bacterium | reverse complement strand
TTCAGGGTCGCCTGCAGACCCCGTTCGGGCCACTCCGCGCCCTGCAACCTCATGGGCAATGCCGCGGCAACCGTTTTGCAGGGTGGTGCAATGCCGTGCTCTGTGGCTTCCTATTGATGATGCTTGCCTGTGGAAGTCGAAGCGTAGGAATCGCCCCCATAGCCGTTCAGTTGCCCACCACAGTCCCGCTGTACCGATCACCAATCCCAGAGAGAGCCAGGTCCAAGCCCGCGGTCCTAAGATGAGCAGCCCAAGGCCGTCGAGCAGCGCGACACAGGCCATGACAAAAAACAACGGTGCCGTGAAGTAACAGTGGGTCCGGCCACAGCGCCGTGCATTCGCCGTACAAGCTGTACCCATCCAGAGGAGGCTCGGGACCCAGATCCAGGCGCGCCACGGCGGTTCCACGAATAGCGAGCCGGCGAGCGCCAAGCCAGGAAGCCCCCAAGCGAGAGCGAAGCTTAGGCCCCCGGCAGCCCAATCTTTTGATCGATGACCAGAGGCTTCTCGCATGTCACAGCGCGGTCTCATGTATATCTCGGGAGGTATACTCACTGACCCAGATGTGATGGGTACCCCGCGTTCGTCGTGGCTCCGATGAGGGCCGGCACGCTGGTCTTGGTGTCATCGAAGGTCACCACGGCCTCCTTCTTGTCGAAGCTCACCTCGGCCTTGGTGACGCCATCGACTTCGGTCAGGGCCTTCTTGATGGTAATGGGGCATGCCGCGCAGGTCATGCCGGAAACCGACAGGGTGACGGTCTTCGATGCGGCCCACGCAGAGGTGCAGAATGTGGTCAGGAGGGACACTACAGCGACGGTCAACAGCTTTTTCATCGGGATCTCCTCTTAGTAAAATAGCGGGGTGATGGAAGGGAAGGCGAGCGCGACCACCACCAGGGCGGCCACGATCCCAAACATGACTTTATAGGCGCGCTTCGTCTGTGGTCGCGCACAGACTTCATCAGGCTTGCATTCGGCGGCCGGTCGGAAGATGCGCCGGTAGGCGAAAAAGAGAGCGACGAGCGCCGCGCCGATGAAAACCGGGCGGAAGGGCTCGAGCGCCGTCAGGTTGGCGAGCCAGGCCCCGCCGAGACCGAGCGACACCAGCACGAGCGGACCCAGGCAGCAAGCCGATGCCAGGATCGCCGCGATGCCGCCGACAGCGAGCACGCCGGCACCGTTGTTCTCTTTAGCCATGGTGACCTCCTTTCGAGACGAAGAGTGATGACATACAATTACTCCCGTAGTCAGGTACGGAGTCAAGGGCGTGAAAGAGAATTCTCAGAACCTCACCATAGGTACCTTCGCCAGGGTGGCCGGGGTCAATGTCGAGACGATCCGATTCTATCAGCGCAAGGGGCTGCTGCCGGAGCCTGACAAGCCCTACGGTAGCATTCGGCGGTACGGAGTCCCGGACGTCGCACGGGTGCGGTTCGTGAAGTCCGCGCAGCGGCTTGGTTTCAACCTGGATGAAATCGGGGGCTTGCTATTGCTCGATGACGGCACGCACTGTGACGAGGCGAGGGAACTGGGGGAAAAGAAGCTGGCGGATGTGCGAGGCAAACTCGCCGATCTACAGCGGATCGAAACCGTTTTAGCATCGCTTGTAAAGCGGTGTGGCGCGACTCGGGGGCAGGTCAGGTGCCCGCTTATCGCGTCGCTAGCGAATCGGAGCGAGTAGTCTCATGGGCTGCGCGGAGCGAAGAAGATAATCGTCATGCCAGCGAGGGTGACGGCGGCGCCGATCACGTCCCAACGGTCGGGACGAACGCCGTCCACCAGCCACATCCAGATCACGGCGACCGCGACATACACGCCTCCGTATGCCGCGTAGGTTCGACCAGCGATCTGGGGGTGCAAGGTCAAGAGCCACGCGAAAGCAGCCAGACTAAAGCCAGCAGGCACTAGCAGCCAGATCGATCCCTCTTTCTTCAACCAGAGCCAAGGGAGGTAGCAGCCGACGATCTCCGCTACGGAGGTCAAGATGAACAACCCAAGTGTTTGGAGGAATTGCATGGTTTCGCCCAGTTTTCTTCCGACATTGTCATTCTCCGTCAATATGAACCAGGACCCATAATCGATGCACTGTTTCCTTTGAATAAGCAATGATCCTATCCAACTACTCGATCCGTCCCGGCAGAGCCGCCGCCGTTCCGGGTGCCGCCCACCGCGCGCGGCTAGGGATCCTCGGCGAGCAGCGCCTCGATCTTCGCGCGCATGACGCGGAAGTCATCGGTGTCGGGCGCTAGCTTCCCGCCCAGGTGCACGTGACGGATCACGCCGCGCCGATCGATGAGGAAGCTGACGCTCGTCCACGACCGCTCGTGGCCATCGAGCCACCAGCGCTTCAAGGTCTGCCAGTCGGGGTCCACGGCCACGGGGAAGCGAAACTGGTAGTGCTCGACGTAGCCGCGCACGGTCTCGACATCGAGCGGCTCGGGGTCCTTGTGGTGGTACACGCCGATCACAACCAGGCCGCGGCTGCGGTACTCCTCGTCGAAACGGTTCAGGGCCGGCGCGGTGGCGCTGCAGAACGGGCAGTTCGGAGCCATGAACCAGCGCACCAGCACCACCTTGCCGCGCAGGTCCTGGAGCGCAAGCGGCTCGGAGTTGAACCAGTGATCGAGCTTCCAGCCGGGAGCGGGCTGGCCGATGAGGCCGCAGAGGTCGTCGGTGGCCGGTGGGTCCGCGGTCGGGAGTGCGGAGGCTCCAGCGCATGCCGCGAGCAGGACGACGGGGAGGATCCAGCGCATGGCAGCATGGTAGCCCACGGCCGACTTGCGCGGCAGTGGGCGGCGAGGACAAGCCCCGATCGTGTGAATGGGATTGCCCTTGAGCGTGACATTGGCCATGGGGCGGGCCTATAGGGGGCAGGGTAGACGGTGAAGTGGTAGTGCGCGTGAGTAGGGCATCGGCGGTGAGGTCTTTGCTGTATAGGTCGATCGCGTCCAACAGTGGAATGGCCATGCCGATCTCGTTGGTTAGTTTCAGCTTCTCGGTGGCGCTCCCCACCGGCAGGGTACCTACTTTTTTTGGGTGTAGCAGGTCTTGCTGTGATGACCGACCACGCTCATGATGTGGGTCTGATGGCCGTGTTCATCGATGGCGTTGCACAGGGTCTTGTCGTCGATGGCGAGACTGCTGTCGGGGTGGCCATAGGCTGCATTCCAGTGGCGAACAGTAAATGTGAGCATCTTTGAGCGGTGTCTGTGGTGCCCAGATGGAGGCGCCAAAAACGGTCTAATAAAAATTGGCGTATCTCGGTAAAACTGGTACTTATCTGCCCTTAAGTGCCTCTATTATTAGACAAGCACCTCTTTATTTTATTCGCATACTCAATTAGTTACGCGATTTCGTCCAGGGGACTGAAAATCCCTGTGTCGGTGGTTCGATTCCGCCCCTGGCCACCAATAATCAAAGACTTAGCCTTGATTCCGTTCCGCCTAAGGGCATCTGTGCAGGGAAAGTTACACGTTTCCGATACGACTCATCTTTGTGCCAACCGATCAACGTCCTCGGTGTGACATTGACGAGGGCGTCTTTCCAGGCAAAGCACCGTGAGAGCAGCACGAGGAGATAGCGCGATGCATTATCAAACCGTCGTGGCACCGCCTTGCGTTCTTGGTAGTACGCCAACTGCTTACGAAGGAAGAGAACTTCAGCCGTCAGCGCCGTACGGCTCTTCATGTAGAGGGCCAGGAAATTTAAGCTGTTCGTGATAAGCAAGCGTCCCAAAGCAGCGAGCTCAATCAAACAGCGAACCAGGTACCCAAGAAATTCCACCCGTCTAGGCTACACCGGCATCTCAGCGCATGGCTAGCTGATTTCACACGGGCAGGAAGATAGGCGTTCAGATATTATTTGCGCACCACAGTGGTGGCCGACGCGGCGGGTGTAGGAGTGAATATATTATGGAACGCAAAGCCCAGCGATTGAATCGCACGATTCTCCGCTGGGCTTCACGAGACTCGGCGCAGCTTACTGTTGTAATACGCCTCCGGACGGAGGAATGGTAGTACCCCCAATGGTATTACCCCCGGCGCTACCCAGGATGCCGTACTTAACACGCCAGGCGAACTTGTCGTCCTGGTTCTTATCGCTGTAGTAGATGTCGAGATTGCCGTCATCTGGCATCCACAAGCCGACCTCCTTAATGTGATGATCGTTGCTGCTAAAGTTCAGATCGAAGCCGCGAAGCACCGCGGATCCCACCGGAATCGATGCGCGTGCCGCACCCTTGGCGGTACCCGAACGCGTACCGATCGCGGTGAAACGCGATCGAGGGACATAGGCGTAGTCGAGTTCCCACCAGAACGTGTCGTCATCGTTCTTGTCGTTGTAGGCCACCGTGACCCGCCCGTCTTCCTCAAGCACGCTTATCTGGTCGATGTGGTGATCCGTGCCATGATAATAAATGTAAAAGCCACGGATGACGAACACCCAGTTGGCGAGGTCTGGAGGCGCCTGCAACTGCATGACGTCGGCCCCTTTGCTAGCGACACGCTCCGTCGACCGCTGCCAGATCTGACCATAGTACGGCTGACTTTGGATGTGGTAGTAGTACTCGTCATCGCCGTTCTTGTCTTGGAAGTTGATTGCGATGGTTCCTAACGAAGGTTTATGCGGCTGGACTTCAATAGCCCGAATGTGATGGTCGGAGTCCGAGAACCTGAAGTAAAAGGATTTCATCAACGGTGCGCCGTCAACGTGGAAATTGTCCTGCGTGTAACCCTCCCCAAAGCCTTCTGCCGATTGTGCCGCCGCGGTTGCCGCGACTGCCCAAAATCCAAGCATTGCGAACAATCCCAATCCCCATCGAGACATTCGCCCTGGACTCAATTCGTGCTTCGTATTCATGGTCGTAACCCTCTGTAAAGTTCAAGCCACTATTTATTGGTGTGCGTGTGTTTAACGCAAGGTCACGATAGCAGTTGTGGAGCGAACGATCTGTGAGATATTCACATAGATCGTCGCGACTTTGCGTGTTGATGTACAGCCTTATATATAGGGTCAGGGTAGCGGCGTCGTAGTAGGGTAAAGTCAATAACGATCCGTGGATCGTTAACGATTTGCATGCCGAGGAAGATTACGAAGAGTACGGGTGGGGACGGTATTGGCATGGTAGTGCCGATGTCATCCGAGCAGTTCAGTCATTTTACCGAGTAGCCACAGAAGGACCAGAGCGAACGCGGCAATCAACAAAAGGAGCTGGAGACGTTCTTTGGTCGCGCGTGCCGTGATGTTCAAAGCTCAGTCGGGCTATCTTCCGGCCGCATAAGAACTGAAGAAACGTGAGGGTGAGGATTGTAGGCTGGCCGACCTGTAACGCTTTGATTCGGGTCGCTGGCAGGGCTATCGTTACCAATAACATTTTCAGTCACAGGGCAGCGGCTATGGAGATGAGAAGAGCGTCTCGGACGCCGCCTTCAGTGAAGGGTTAGTTAGGTGCCATGCGGCAATCACAGGAGATTGTGGGTTAGGTGATGTGGATATCTATGCACCTTATGTTTTGTCCTAAAGTCAACCAAACGCCAAAAACCATAGCCAGGAAGCAGAGTATTCATAGAACAATCTGTCCGACCGCACCATGAAGCTTGAACCCGAACACTTCAAACGTTATTGAGCCAACGGTGAATTCGAGCACCGCAACAAGGAAAAGGCTGAAACCCCGGAAATTCCAATGCCGATAGTGGCCGCGGGGTGCTGAGAGATCATCTGAAGAAACCAATTATTGGTCGCCGGCCTACCATACAAGGTTTGGTGCACCAAGAAGCCAAAAAAGAATCCAGCCCAGCAGAGGATACCAACGACACAAACACGCGCTATCCACTTCCGAAACTGCGTGTCCGACCGTTGACTGTATATGGCTCGTTCACCAGGAAAGATAATCGCGCTGTACAGGACACCTAACCTAGCGGAAGTTGAGTGGCTCCCCTTGACGAGGGAGCAAAGCGTAGCTTTCCGATCAAGTCAGGCAACTCGCGCTCCGTTGGTTGGCGCGCGTTTAGCGCCGTCGCGATCGCGGGTATCAAAGCCTGTGATCCTATCCACTCTCAGCGCAAAGACTATCAGCCATCGACTCCTCGATGGTACATTTCCATAACCGACGGATTGTTCCTGCGATAGTAATCAGACACAGTAATCCAAAAGACCACCGGGGCCGGAAGCACCTTTAAACTTGAATCCAGGTGCCTCAAATTCAAGAGGCCCAAATAAATTGTCAGAGATAAGGACGATAAAAAGGGCCGCCAGGCAAGCTATAGGCAATCCCACGACAGCCGGGAAGTGCTTGCGTGTGATATCGAAGAAGAGATCTTTCTTGATCGCAAGGTAGGCGACGCGGACACAAAAGAACACTGTCACGACAGTCACTATTGTCAGGACTACCCAAGCGGCTACCAGCTGAAATTGAGTAACGGGATCCATAGGTTAATGATTAAGGTATTAGTGAAATGCGATGCTGTTGGGCGCGTGGTGGACGCCCAGAATTGCACCTACTCCCCTTTCACGCGGTGAGTTGTTAGTTGTCATTGTCTTCTTCGAACATGCCCGCGATGTCCCGGGCGCTGTGGAGGACCCTCACAATATCGATCCGCTTTTTGTTGACCAGGAGGTAGAAGATGAGGTAGCGCTCAAAGTGCTTGATGGGCCACATCCGCAATCCGGAGAGCCTTGGATCGCCGAACTCTCTTGCGCTTCCGATTTCCGGAAGCCGGGCTAAAAGCCTACAGGCGGTCTCGACAGCCTCCTGAAACGCGTCTGCGATTCTCGGGTTTTCGGATCGAAGATAGGCCGCGATCTCGATCACATCCTCCCTGGCTTGGGGCCGGAAGGTAACGGTACGGGGCTTCATCCATTTCAAGTTATGGCTTCTGCTTTCTTCCTTGGACTCTCTCGTCCGCCTCTATCCAAAGTTTGTTCCATTCTTTCCGGGTCATTTCTATGGGCGGCCCGGAATGGATCCCCTCCAGGAGGAGTTGCTTTAACCGTTCTTCCCCATGGTGCTTTTGGTCTTCTCGAATGAGGGAACGGATATAGTCGCTTAAGGTGCCATACGACTGCCCCTCGCCCACACGCTTATTGGCATACTCCTTGAGCGCTTCCGGGAGGGAGACATGAATGGTTTTGGTTCCCACGTGCATAGGCCTCGAGGTAAAGAATAAGGTGAATATCGTCCAAAGTATGGACAATGATCGCTATACTCACTCTAGCAAAGCGTTGAGCCGTGTCAAGGCTGACGGCCGTTACCTGTAACACTTGATTTTGAGCCGCCGGCAGGTGTGTGTCGCGAATTGCTAATTGTAAGTTAAATCACGCGCTAATCGCAGTCTTGCCGATGCGTGCTGAGTTGGTAAGGTGGCGGTATGCGAGAAGTCTTTGTCCTCCTTGCTTATCTTCCCACGCTGGTAAAGCTCTGCCGACCTAGGGGACTCTATGCGGTAGTAGCCGAGTCACTCGCGGTTAAGCATCAACTACAAGTCATGAGTCGGTCGCGCCAGCGAGCGCCAAGACTGACGCCGTGGGATCGACTGGTCTTCGGGCTCTGTGCCTGGTGCATTCCGACCGAGCGACGCGCGAAGTGCGCCGTCATTCTCAAACCTTCGAGCTTCACCCGGTTCCACCAAGCACTGGTGCGCTGCAAGTATCGATGGCTGTATGCTGCTGGAAGACGCAGTCGCCCCGGTCCCAAAGGACCTTCGAAAACGATCCGCTATTCCGCTTTCATCGGTAGTTGGCGGATCTGCGCATTCTTGACATAGAAGAGATCAAGACCGTTCCCTTCGTTCCGCAGTCACATCCTTTCGTGGAACGCGTGATCGGTATGCTACGGCGCGAGTATCTTGATCATCTTTTCTTCTGGAATGGGACAGATCTTGAACGGAAGCTCCTTGCGTACCGAGACTACTATAACCGCTACGGGACGGAACATACGGCTCCACGTGCAACGATTGAGTCCTATGAGTGGCTCAGCCATTGCCATGGAATGTTTCATCTGCCTGTTGCCGCATAAGAGCTGGAATTCGCAACAAACACGCCGTAGACCGTGCCGAGATCTGGGGAATTTCCTCGCCCGAACGAGCGCACGCCACAGTGCTTGCAGAAAAAGTGATGGTTGTTCCTGGTGTTGAACAGATATTCAGTAAGTTCCGCTTCGCCGGCGAGCAGCCGAAATGCATCCGGCTTGATCACGGCGGGCCGAAATCTCGTTTTAGTGCATAGCGAGCAGTTGCATTTGTATGTACCCGCGCTCAGGTCAATGTCCGCCTCAAAGCGGACCGCGCCGCAGTGGCAACTTCCGTTGTATGTCTTCATATAACGCTCTTCGATGGCTTGTCGGCGGTCAGGGTTCGGGGTACTGAATAGTCGTTTGGCGGGGTCTTAAATCGACACCGGTCGTTAAGCCCTTGCTTCGCTTAGACGCACTTGTGCCTGCCCAGCTGCCGGATCGGCCGCACCTCGCCGCTGCCCACCGAGAAACGCAACGTCGGCCAGCGCGACGTGCCGGTGCAACTGCAAGGCGTATGGGTGCGGCCGGGCGCCGACGGCATCGTCGTGATGGCGCACCCGCTGGGCTGAGGCTTAGAGGCGTTTGCCTCGGCTCGCACGCCTGGTGCGATACAGCTCCATGATCGGAGTCGCCGAGGAGCCGTGCAGTAGCACGGACACGACGATCGTCACCAGCACCGCGTCGGTGATGATGCGCATTTCGTTCATCGTCGGGCCGTGCGTGATCGCGAACGCGAGGTAGTACACCGATCCGATGCCGCGGATGCCGAACCACGCCGCGAGCCTGCGTTGCGTCGGCGTCAACAGCGTGCCGATCGGCGCGAGATAGATGGCAATCGGACGCGCCACGAAGATCAACGTGAGCGCGACGACGAGGCTCGTGCCGGTAAAGGCCTGGCTCGTCAACAGCGCACCGACCACGAGCATCACCGTCAACTCGGCGAGCATTTCCAGATCGAGCGCGAAGTCGAGCACCGCCTTGGCCATGTAGGCGGAGGTCAGTGCCGGCGTCGCTGCTGCTGCAACGCCCTTGTCGCGCGCCGCGATCGTCTTGTCGGCGCCGGGGCTGCGGTTGATGTCGTGCCGGTGCTCGATGTGCCGCACCGCGAGCCCGGCCGCGAACACCGCGAGGAACCCGTAGGTCGCGATCGATAACGCGAGCCCGTAGGTCAGCGCGATCAGGCCGAGCGTCAGAAAACTCTCCATGCCGAAGGCCTGCTCTCGTTCGTGGCGCAGGTACACGATCGCTCGGCTGAACGCGAGGCCAAGGGCCCACCCGAGCGCCAGGCCGCCGAGCGTGGCCCATGCGACATCGACGCTCCACCAGCGCGAGCCGAGGGGCCCGAGTTCATGCAGGCCGAGCACGCCGAGCGCGAGCATCAGGAACGGGAACGCGGCACCATCGTTCAGGCCGCCTTCGCCGGTCAGGCTGAAACGAAGCTGGTCGCGGTCCTTGATGTTGTCGACCTGCACGTCGGAGGCGAGCACCGGGTCGGTGGGTGCAAGGATCGATGCGAGCAGCAGCGCCGCGCCGAGCGTCAGGCCGAGCGCGATGCCGACACCGACCATCACGGCGATCGTCAGCACCATCGCGAGCGTGGCCATCAGCACCGGTGCAAGCCACATGCGATCGGACAATCCAACGCGCAGCCGCAGCCCGACGGCGAAGAGCGATATCAGCAGCGCTATTTCGGTCATCATCTCGACGATGCCGGCATCGTTCGGCAAACCGATCTGGATGAAGCCGAAGCCCTGCGGTCCGAGCAGGTAGCCGGCGACGAGATAGAGCGCCGAGGTGCTGACCGGCAGTCGCTGGCGCCAGGTGTCCGACAGGCCGATCAGGATCAGCAGCACGCCGATGATCAGGCACCAGGTCGAGAACAGAGAAATAGTCAAATGTTGTGTACGAGGCGAGGTCAGGCGGCGATTCTACAAAGCCGTGCTCACCCCGAGCAAGGCTATCGGGCCTCTCTGGGGATCATGCGGTTGGGTCGACAACACGGCGAAGCGCGTCTTGAAGCTGCCTGCGCCCGCGCCGAGCGCCTCGGTTCTTACAGCTATCGCAGCGTTAAAAACATCTTGGCGCGCGGGCTCGACCGTGTAGCCCTTAAAGAGGAGAGCGCTTTCCTAAATCTGCCAGACAACCAGGGGGGAATGCAGACTTAAGAATTCGCGACAGACAGGTTGAGGAAGGGGTGCACACGCGTTTAAATAACGCGCTCTGCCCGCATTGCTTATGCTTTTCCGACGCATGCAGCCATCGATGCTTACAGCGCACCAACGGTCGGTGAAACCGCGTAAATATGAGCAAAGAGGACGAAGCGTTCTCGCATGCCACCCCTTACCAACTCGACTATGATTCACAAGACTGCAATCAGCGTGTAATTTTTCCTAGAATTTGGAATTCGCTACAGACACGTTCGACGCACTGGGCCTCGACTAGGAAGCGGATTCGCCCGGCCGGCAGGTCGGTCAGTCGCTGGTGGTCGGCGACTGTATGGGACAGTCAACCCTTTAGTACAATAGCCTACGGATCATCTGAACTGCCACGCAAACGACTTTAATTGGAGCAATGGCAATGCAATATGAGAGCAGCTTGGGACAGACAAAACACGAGCCCGTTATCGGCTATGCACACGACCGAGCGCCTGAAGGGGACGGCGCCGTGGGGCAGCGCGAGCCTTGGCGCCGTCTTCTGGCCGACGCAGCACCGCGCGATCACATCGTGCAGCTCTACCAGGATCAATACTTTCTCAATCGCGCGGTCTGTCGCTTCGCGGCTGCCGCGCTCGCCAACGGCGAGGTGCACGCTCGGATGCTGCCGAGGCTCGGGGAGAACCACTCGCACCTGATCCCCGTGGAAGATTACGCCCGCCTGGAGCGTGCCGTGGCCGACGCGCTCCGCGAGACCGTCGGCTCTGACGAGGCCCGTGTCCTTGAAGGGCGGCTCCTTGCGGACTATCCAACGCAGTTCCATATGCCGCGACCTCAGGCGCTACTGTTGGCGTTGCGCCAGGTTCTCCCGCTGGTAGCGGACGCCGTGCTGCAACGGAGCCGTACTCTATACACTGCCTCGGAGGAGTCGGACCGGTGACGAAGCCCTCGACGGCAACGGATGGTTGGTCCAGCGATATCTCCGGGGCGCATGGCGATGCCGCGAGTTCGGACTCGGTCCGCGCCGATCTCATCGGCATCCTCGACACGGTCGATCTTCCCATCGTCGTGGTTGGCCGCGACTTCACTAGCGCCCGTTTCAACCGGGCTGCGACAGCGGCGCTTTGCCTCACGCCATCTAATATTGGCCAATCCCCCCGCGACATCAGAGTGCTCACCGACCTGATGGATCTCGAGAAACTGTGCGCGCAGGTGATCGCCGACGGGGTACCATGCCGGCGCGAAGTTCGGCATGGGGACGGGTGGTTTCTGCTTCGGATTGCCCCGTACACAAGGCGCGATCATCAGATCGGGGGAACCGTGCTCACGTTGACGAACGTGACCGCTTTCCGCGCAAGTATCGAGCAAGCCATTTACGAACGTGAGTACACGAAGGCGATCCTCCATACGGTGATCGAGCCCTTGGTGGTCCTCGACGCCGACCTACGGGTGCAGACGGCCAACCGAGCCTTCTACGCGATGTTCCGGGTCTCGCGTGACGAAACGCAAGGTGTTCCGCTCTACAATCTGAAGAACTACGACTGGGACACTCCCCGGTTATGGACGCTGCTAAAAGAGACCCTTTCCGACACTACTGAGTTCCAGACCCTCGAGGTCGAGCACAACTTGCCGGCGATCGGACGTCGGACGCTCCTGCTCGACGCACGCCGGTTATCTCGAGAAGGTAATCCCGGGCACATGATTCTCCTGGCTTTCCAGGATATTAGCGAGCGTAAGCACGCCGAAGAAGTGCTCCGAGAGGCCGACCGCCGTAAGGACGAGTTCTGGGCGACGTTGGCCCACGAACTGCGAGGCCCGCTCGCCCCGCTCCGCAACATGCTGGAGATCATGAAGCGAGCGGACACCCACGGCGACTTGATCCAGCAGGCCCGCTCCACGATGGACCGGCAGTTGGGCCAGATGACCCGGCTCATTGACGACTTACTCGACGTGAGCCGCATCAGCCGGGGCAGGATCGAACTCAAGCTCGAGCGGGTCGAACTGGCATCGGTAGTTTATCAGGCCGTCGAAGCGTGCCGCCCGCTGGCCGAGTGTCACAATCATGAAGTGAACGTGACGCTACCGCCAGAGCCGATCCATCTGCACGCCGACCCGGTGCGGCTGGCACAGGTTTTCGGCAACCTCCTCAACAACGGCTGCAAGTACACGCAACCGGGCGGCCGCATCTGGCTGAGCGCCGAATTGGCGAGATCCCCTGAGGTCGTAGTGAAAATCAAGGATACCGGCATGGGCATCCCGACCGATAAACTTGACAGCATCTTTGAGATGTTCACCCAGGTTGATCAGACGCTGGAGCGGTCGCAAGGTGGACTCGGCATTGGCTTGACGCTGGTGAAGCGCCTGGTCGAGATGCACGGCGGATCGGTCGAAGCGTTCAGTGAAGGGGAAGGCCGGGGCAGTGAGTTCGTGGTGCGTCTGCCGGCCCTGATCGACAAGTTGCAAAGGCAACAACCGTCCGAGCCGACCGGGAACGAGCGGACGGCGATGACAACCCGCCGCATTCTTGTCGTCGATGACAATCGGGACGGTGCGGCGTCGCTTGCCATGTTGTTGAAGCTGACCGGCAACGAGACATACACTGCCCATGACGGCCTTGAGGCGGTGGAAGCGGCAGAGAGGTTCCGTCCCGACGTGGTGCTGCTCGACATCGGGCTGCCCAAGTTGAATGGCCGTGACGCCGCTCGACACATTCGTGAACAACCGTGGGGGGAGAACATGGTGCTGGTGGCTCTGACCGGATGGGGGCGGGAGGAAGACCGACGCAAGTCGAAAGACGCCGGGTTTGATGCTCACATGGTCAAGCCGGTGGACTACGCCGCCCTCAACAAGCTACTTGTTTCTCTGCCCTCAGAGCAGGGAGGGCACCTAATCGGGTAACCGGGGGGTGTTTAGCCCCAACCCCACACCACTACGGCATGCGGGTCCGCACCGGTCGGTTCACGAAAGTGGAGCACCGATGACATCAGGTATAGCCGTGCTTACGCAACCACCGCGCACGCACCGAGATCAAGTCTAGTCATGTCGGTGATCTGATCCATATGAAATACGGGCGTGCAGACGAAATTGAGGCCGACAAGCTCGGCCTATGTCTGATGAACCAGGCGGGATATCGCCCCGCCACACTCCTCGATGTCATGCGGATCCTCGCCGAAGCAGGAGGCCGCTCACCTCTTCCCGAGTTCGCGAGCACCACCTCCATCCGAGAAATCGCGCGAAAACGATCCAAGCCTACATCGAGGATTTGAGCGGCATGCACCCTTTGGCTTGGCGCCACCATCGCCCTAAGCGTGCTACGAGGCGAATGGGCCGCGTAAACACAAAATTCCGCCTGCAATTCTTACAATACGCCCGCACCTTTTACCGGTTCAGTTCACGGCTTGTCTCGTAGTTCGCTGAGCATTCGCTAGTAAAACAATGCGTTACAAAAGCGGTATACGCCATGCTACTCAGCGTTCGCGGCTAAATTAACTTTTGGAGAAAAGGCATATGGTATCAACCACACCCAATGAAGTTGCGACCACGAGAGGCGCACTCTACGCTAGCCCCGCAGCGGATGTTATAGCGACGAAGCGGATTTCGTGGGCCGCTGTTATCGCCGCCGTCATTATTGCGCTAGCGGTTCAACTAGTGCTGAACATGATAGGCGCAGGAATCGGCTTTAGCGCGATCGACCCGCTGCAAGGCGAAACCCCCAGCGCTACGACCTTTAGCGTAGCGGGCGGGATTTGGATGGTCGTGTCAAGCATGCTCGCGCTGTTTGCGGGTGGATGGCTTGCCAGCTATCTCGGGGGCTTAACGCGCGATGAAGACGGGATGCTGCACGGTTTAGCCGTCTGGGGTCTTTCCACCCTCTTTGTAGCGCTGTTCTTAATGACCGTGTTCAGCTCTTTGTTGGGAAGCACATTGAGCGGTCTCGGCTACGGAGCGGCGGCAGTGGCCCCGCAGGTGGCACAATCAGGAACGGCGACGAGTGCTCCGATTAGCGCGGAAGATATCCGAGTTTTGATCAATCAGCTCATTAGTGAGGGCAATACCAAGGAAGCATTAATCGATACGGTAGTGGCCCGTACGAGGATGGGCCGGGCAGAGGCAACCCAAGCAGTCGAGCAAGCGCAACGGACAGCGCGCGTCGCGGTGGATAAGACGGCTGAAGCGTTAGCCCACGTAATGCTCTGGGGGGCTTTATCACTTATCCTGGGCGCGATGGCGGCTGGATTAGGGGGTGACATAGGCGTACGTGACGCACGGCGAATTCCTGTACAGAGAATCGAGCCACGCGATCACACGCCGGCAGTTTAAAACCTCACCTTTTCGGTTTCGGTGTTTACGGTGAGGGGGCGGCCTCCCTCGCGTACGAACGCTGAAGCGTAATCTGAAGTTGATGGATGGCGTTGCGTTGCTCCTGAAGGAGATGGTGGCATTCGTTGTTTAACGACAGCGTGTTAGCTAAGTGCACATTGCGCCATGCTAGGGAGAAGAGAGCAGACGTTAATCGCGGCGAACGCTTTTATGAAGCCAACAAGAGGACTGTAATCATGACCAACGACGAGATAATCTCCACACTCGATGACTTGATTGAAACCTCCAAGGATGGGGAATATGGTTTTAACACCTGTGCGGAAGATGTGAAAGACATGCAACTCAAAAAGGTCTTTACGGCGGCGGCACAGCGATGTGCCGAAGGCGCCAACGAACTGCAAGAACAAGTACGCCGCTTAGGTGGAGATCCGGACAAACATAGCAGTGTCACCGGGACCCTCCATCGCGCCTGGGTGGATATCAAAGCGGCAATCATGGGCAAAGACGAGCTGGCTGTGCTCGAGGAATGCGAGCGCGGCGAAGATGTGGCGAAGAAAACCTATGAGAAAGCCTTAGTAAAAGGCTTACCGGAGGATATTCGATCTATCGTTCAGCGGCAGTATCAGGGCGTAGTAGAGAATCATGACCGCGTGCGGGATTTGCGCAACCGGTACCGGAAAGCGAATCCTCTTTGACTAACTGCCAAGGCTTCACCAAACCGATGTACGCGAGCACAATTGATATTAACGGTCCAGCTCGTCCCGAGTATCACGGAACACCCCCGATGTTCACCCCCACACGCTTCGCATAGTACTTCACCATCCTGTAGATCCCGTCCGCGGTCATTGCTCCCTCCACCGTCCCGCCCACGTTGTTCCTCACCGGCCGGAAGAGTGCTCCCTCCATCTCACCCCCATGCCCCGCGGCGGTTTTGTCAACTCGAGTGGCGATCGTCCATAATCCTGGCATGAACCGTCAATCAAGCTATCGTGGTTATCGCTTCCCACCCGAGATCATCAGCCAGGCCGTGTGGCTCTACCATCGGTTCACGCTGAGCTTTACAGACATCGAAGATCTGCTGGCTAAGCGAGGAGTCATCGTTACCTGTGAATCCATTCGGCAGTGGTGCATGAAGTTCGGTCCGAACTATGCCAACCAGCCTCGCATAAGCTACGTTCGATAACTTTTCAAAACCGTCGGTCAGATCCCGAGCACCGAACGCCCGTAGTGCACGCATGTGCAGCACTCGAGACCGGCTCTTTGAGCCATGGTGCCAAACGCAGCTTAATGAAAGGAGCCCTCAATGAAAACACCAAAGCGAACCGCAGTGAACCGCCACGCGCGCACCGGTCTCGCGCTCTTCGATCTAACGAGAACCGTCGGCGAAATGGCCACGGCCGCGGCCCAGACGATCCATCATCGCACTCAACGGATGGCCCGGGCCGGGCTCAGCCCGAGTGCCCGTGACCGGAAGGAGTTCTTGTCGATGGGCCAAGAGAAGCTTGAGGCCGCGGCAGAATCGAGCACGGTCACCGAGGCGATGGCTTTCAACCAGCGTCTTGCGCGGATGGCGCTCGGGCAGATGCAGGCGCAGACGGCGACCTGGTCCGGCGCGGCGCTCGGTACACCGCACGGGTGGATGAATGCCTATTCCCGCCTGGTGCAAGGCGCATTCACCAACTCGCAGGCGATCGGCGCAGCGGTCGGCCATGCCCTGGTCCGTTCCGCGGCCGCTGGTCTCAAACCCATACACGGGCGCGCGCGAGCCAACGCCGAACGGCTAGGGCGAAGGAAGCGGCGTTGATCGAACGATTCCAACCAGGCCGAGCGGTACGGGCGTGCGGGTGCGCGGTGACGATTGTGCTGCTTTCCGCTTGCTCTTCACCCTACTACAACGTGATGGAACGCTTGGGCTTTCCCAAGCGCGACATCCTCGTCGATCGGGTCGAGGCGGCGCGGGACAGTCAGGAACAGGCGGCAGAGCAGTTCAAGGACGCCTTGGAAAAGTTTCTCGCGGTGACCGGGTTTAAAGGGGGCGCGTTGCAAGAGAAGTACGATCAACTCGAATCCGAGTACGAGCAGAGTGAGGCGCGGGCCACCGAGGTACACCAGCGCGTCGAGGGCGTCGAAGATGTGGCCAAGTCCCTGTTCGATGAGTGGGAGTCGGAGCTCGATCAGTAGACGAGCGCGCCCTTACGGCATAGTAGCGAGCGGCAGCTGCAGCAGACCCGCGCACAATACGGTCAGCTCCTCCGCGCGATGAAGCGCGCCGAGGCCAAGATGGACCCCGTCCTGGCCGCCTTTCACGACCAGGTGCTATTTCTCAAGCACAACCTCAACGCCCGTGCGATCGCCTCGCTCAAAGGCAACCTGGCCTCGATCGAAGCGGACATCGCGGTACTTATCCGGGAGATGGAGGCGTCGATTCGAGAGGCCAATCGCTTTATCGATTCGATGAACGTGGCACAAATTTCATGAACGTCGGCACAACCTCTTCCGATTGGTCGTCATCTTATTCGCGCGTATCAGTAGTCCGTGCACGCTCGCATTCCATCTGGCGACAAGCTCGCCGGGTCCCGGAAATATACGTTTCGGGATACCCATGTTCGGCGGCGTGCAGTTTTACCGCACCGAATGTTGGTCCGCAAAACCGATGCGGTACGAAGCGATACAAGGCGTTACGAGGCGATATTTAACGATATTGCGGACCGGAAAATCAACTAACGTATTGAATATAAACGATTCTATCAAGGACTGAAAATCCCTGTGTCGGTGGTTCGATTCCGCCCCTGGCCACCAATAAAAACAATAGCATGTGTGGCACTTTACACGTGGTCTGCGGCTGAAAGCACGCGTTGAACCCAGATGCGAGACAGCAATGAGTGCGGGAGCAGGTCGGCAAACTTCATTCGGTCGATACCGGACGATGGCGGGACAGGGGCCAAAGCCGCTACCGCATCCCATCCACCGGCTGCAGCTACGTGCGTCGGATCAACTGCAACGCGGATGCAGTAGGAATCGACTGACTTGCAGCGTCCGCCGAGGGCTTCCAGCTTTGCCGCGAGTATCAGGTTTGCGGCGTAGCCGCCGTATGTCCACCACTCGAAGGACCCATCCTGCAATTTGAGAGGGCCCTCGGTTAGCGTGTGGCTCTGCTCGCTAAGAACTTCTTCCAGTCGTGTCCGTGACCGCTTTGTCAGGATGTTCTCCATGTCCTCATTGGCGCCCCGCAGGATATCGCGGACGCCGCGAGCCAGCTCACGAGATACTCCACGCGCTTCGCCAATCCATTGGCTGCGCCCTTTCTCCTCAACCGCCTCAACGTAAACAGTCTCGCGCGGCCAGTCGATTGATGCGACACGCCAGGATCGTCCACCCAGGGCAAGAACTCGTGGCCCTTCTTTAGCAGCCGCAAGACTCGATGGATCAACGTCGCCGAGGTGCTTGTTGCCGAGAAGGACAGTAAATGCCCTGGGCGAATCGAAGGAAACGCATAGTTCGGCGAGCCGTTTGCCCTTGAATCGCGACTCGCCCTTTGGGCCGAGATGCAGGAGGTGACCCTCCCGAATCAGGTGACCGCTTTCAAAGAGGTGGCCGAGCAACGAAGGCCACATATCAGTGAGGCATCTTCGAAACTCCGGCACGCGACCCAGCGTGTGGTTGAGTTCGCTCTCGTCCAACTCAAGGCCCCGCTCAAAGAGCATTCCGAAAAGCTGCTGCACGAGAATGTGGTAAGGGGCTGGCGGACCCTTTACGGGTTCGACATAGCCAGCACGGAACAAGCCGACGATAGCCAGCGACTCGAGAAGCCCTTGGTCATGGGTCGCGAGGAAAAGCATACTCCGCGTCGATCCTGCCCGCCGCCCGGTGCGTCCAAGTCGCTGCAGGAAGACGGCAACCGAGCCTGGCGCATTGATCTGGATAACACGGTCAAGGTCGCCTACGTCCAGCCCTAGCTCCAATGTGCTCGTCGCGACGATGACGCAGTTCTGGCCCTCGGAGAAAGCCTGCTCCGCTTGCCGGCGTGTATCGGCGGATAGTGCGGCATGCGATACAAACACACTCACGCCGCGCGCTCGAAGCGCAAGCGACAGTTCTTCGACCTTGCTGCGGCTGTCGCAGAACACCAAACGCTTCTCCCCCCTGTGAATCTGGCTGATGACCGTGGCCGCATTGTCGAGCGAACCCACGTAGTCCACCTGCAACTCAGGCTGTGCTGACGGTGCCACGATATGAATAAGGGAGGACATGCCTTCGCAATGACCCGCAAGCCACTCTAGGAGTGCTTGCGGCTCGCCGACGGTGGCCGACAGACCGATTCGTTGTTGCTCTTTCCCAGAGAGGCGTCTGATTCGCTCAAGCAAGGCCAAGACATGCCAGCCGCGGTCGTCACCGGCAAACGCGTGCAACTCGTCGATGACCACGCAACGGACGTTTCCAAGCAAGCGCTCGTGGTCGCGGCGACTGCCGATCAGTATGCCTTCGAGCGACTCTGGCGTTGTAAGAAGCACGTCGGGAAGGTCGCGCTCGGCCCTGCGCTTTTCGCCAACCGATATGTCGCCATGCCATAGCTGAGCCCGCCGTCCAACAAATCCGGCCAGACGCGAAAGACGAGCCTCCAGATTATTTAGCAGTGCCTTGATCGGACAGACGTAGAGCACAGAAAGGCCCTGCCAGTCCTCCGTCAACATTCGCGACAACACAGGAAGAACCGCCGCCTCAGTCTTGCCTCCGGCTGTCGGGGCAATTAGCAGCGCGTGATGGCCATCAAGAATTGGGGAGAGACTCTGTTGCTGAAGCGGTCGCAATTGCGGCCAGCCGAGGGAGTTGACGATGTGAAATTGGATCGCCGGGTGAAGGCGCTGAACGGGATTCACAGATCAAGCTCGATGTCGTCGGGCGAGATCGCCCGGCGCTCCTGACTATTCAGTTCAGCGGCTGAAATCGAGATTCCATAGTCGCGCCGCGGCTCAAAGTCTGGGAATTGATCAACCCGGTCCAGCACCTCTGCCACGAGTTTTTTCAAGAAGATTCTCGGCGCAACCCCGACCTTGCCGCCCAAGTGGCCGGTCACGGTGGCGGCAAGATCGCCCAGCAATGCATCGTCGACCTTCTTGAGTATTCGGTCCTCATTCGTGGCGCGCGAAGCGAACACTCCCCGCACATTCCGACCGACCTCAATCAGCTTCGGCATATCGAACGGCTGAAGCCGTATTTGTACAGCACGCGGATTGTCGAATCGCGCCTCCTTGCCAAAGTCAACGTGGAGCCGCTGTGCTAGAGGCGGAAGCCGCTGGGCACCTTGGGGGCCATCGAAAAATGAAGGCGTGCCAGTGATCAGCAAGTAGAGGCCGGGAAATCTGCCGGCATCGACCTCGTCCATGAACTGCCGCAGCGCGTTGAGACTCTTCTCGCGCACGTCTCCGCGTACCCTCTGCAGCGTCTCGACTTCATCGAGTACAAGCACCAGACCTGCGAAGCCCGTGTCGCGAAGAATTACCAGCAGCCCCTGCAGAAACCCCAAGGCACCGAAGTGGTCTATGTCCCCCTTGATGCCCGCCGACCGTTTAACGGAAGCGGAGACGTTCGGCTGGCCGGACATCCAAGCGATTAAGCCACTCGCAACGTCCTCCTGGCCAGCGGCAACTGATTCGCGATAAGCCCGTAGGCACGCGCCAAATGCTGGGGCATGGCGCTCGATTGATCGCAGGCGCTCTCGCATCAATGTGGCGGTCTTTGCCAGAAGCTCGCCCTCGCCAACGGCAGCGTCGCGAGAGACCACTTCTTCCTCAAGCGAATAAAACCAGCCGTCGATGATTGAACGGAGCGCGCCCCTCGGTTCCTCGGCGGTGCTCAGATGTTCGGTCAGGCGACGGTAAACAGTCTCCAGCCGATGTAGCGGCGTTTCGGTTTCGGAGATCTGTACTTCTGCGGCTGCGAAGCCCTTGTTTTTCGATAGTCCCTGAAACCAGCGCGCAAAGAACGTCTTGCCAGTCCCGTATTCGCCCCGCAGAGCCTTGAACCGACCACGGCCCTGAGCGCATTGATCAAGCTCAGCTTCCAACGTGGCACGGTAGGGATCCAGGCCCACCGCGAAGGCATCCAACGCAGACTCCGGCACCGTGCCTCGCCGCAGTGCGTCGAGAATTTCATCAGCGCGCGCCCGCGAAAGGGATGTCATATCTCGAACTGCGTCCTCAACAGGCGCAGGTCCAGGATCGTCGTATTCGATCCGGGCTCCATCGTGACGACAGGATAGCCGTCCACGTTCAGCATGCGCTGCATGATCGAAAGCACTCCGCGCATGCGTAGTTGCGGCTGCTGGATCGCGGCGGCGAGCAGTTCAACGTTCGCCCGACCGCCACGCTCGTCGAGACAGTTCAGGAGCTGGCGCAACCGCTGATCGTCCAGCGCGATCCGTCCGACGCGCTCCCTCTGCCGCATCAACATTTCGCTTGCAAGCAACTCCTCGATCCACGTAGTTTTTCTGGGCGCGGCGAAGAGATCCTCTGTTTGGTTTTTCTTGACAGTTGGTTTAGGCTTCTCGGCAACAAACTGTGGACCGCGCTCAGCCGTCCACCAGTCGGGCGGCACTAGAATGTCGGGAACAAACCCCTGCGCCGGCGATGCTTCCGTTGTCCAGATGCCGAAAGGCACCAGCATCTCCTGTAGGGTAACGCCGCCGTGATAGCCGTTCTTTTTCGTGGAATAGCGGATGGATTCCGACCACGGAACGATGACATCGGAGCCGATCAGCGCCTTGACCCTTGGTCCGCCGATCCGGATTTCCCCTTGCGATACCTCACCGGTGGCAGGTCGCCAGCGTTCTGCCTCGCCGACATTTCGGTGCTCGGTATTGCGCTCCAGCACATGCCCGTGATCGCTGGTGATGACGATAGTTCGTGACGCACTCTTGGCCTGGGGGAGGATTGCCCCAAGCAACGGTATCGCTTCGACCGACCAGTCGATGCGCACCTGTTCGGATTTGGCCAGCGCGTCGTCGATCGCATTGATGACGATGCCGACCACGCGTTGTTCCGGATCGCCCAGCAACTCCGTCGCCCGGCGGGACAGTTGGTTACCGTCCTGGAGCTCCCCTTTGTGCAGCAGCACGGGCGGCTTGGAGCGTCGCGAGGCGCGCTTCAAGCCCTCATGCGCAGCGAAGGCCGGTTTTTCGTGTGCCAAGTTGCCGCGCATGAGGCGACCCGCCAGAAGGCTAGCCCGGCTGCATTCGGTGACCGATGGCACCGTCGCCAGAAGAGACGGGGGTGCATTGTCACGCTTCCACGCAGTCCATCCGCTGCGCGCCAGTTCCAAGGCGATGGGCAGGTAGACGTCCAACTCATCCCGTCCAGAACAATAAGGGCTATGGGCTGATTCGCAGCCAGTGGGGCGACCAATTCGGACAGGGCGGCTTCGACGGGCAGGACGCCACTCGGTTGAGCGCCACTTTCAGCGCGCTGCGCGATCTGCTCGCCGAATCGGCGATCGGAATCGGAGCGACGGGCGGCGATACGATCCAGCAGCTTGGTGACCGCTCGGGCGAGCGGATCAGGTCGAACCGCGCGCAGGCCGCGCCGCGCCCAGTCTTCCCACGCACCCTGCTGCAGGTACTCGATGACGCCGAAGGACGCTGAGCCGCCGACCGCCAGACTCGCTTCGCGCCGACACAGGCGGACGACCATGTGTGCCGTTGCCGGGCCAGGGTGGTCACGCGGGACCAGCGAATGAGCAATAACGTGCTCGGCTGCGCGCTCAACCTCCTGCAAAGCAGACTCGTTCCTGAGGAATGCGCGCAGGGCTTCGGCCAAGACTTCGAGCCGGCTATCCAACGCCTCTGGCAGGACGCTGTTGACGCCCACAAATGCATCCGCTCCGATCGCCTTGAGCAAATCCATCGCGGTGCGAAAGACCGCTTGCCTGCGGCTCTCATCGTGCGCCAGCACCAGACGCTTCGCGGCTTCCGCCCACCGCCGTCCATCTCCTTCGGACAGCCGATGGCCGCCGACACGCGGCTCGAGTCGAACGCGGGCGTCCCGCAAGTCCGCTTGCGCCTGTAGAGAGGGGCCGAACAGCACCTCGCAGGCCAGGCCGATGCCGACCACCGCGTGCCCATTTCCAGCGCTGACCGCTCCAAGGATGGCGCCGGCCACCGACCCTAGCTTTTCCAAGAGATAGCGACGGTAAACGTCCCGCCGCTCTTCGGACAGCTCGTTCCATGCGGGCGCGCCCTTTTCAAAGCAGGACAGCAAGGTTTCCAGGTCAGTCCCGCCATCGCTAAAGCCGAGGAGCCGCCCAACGCAGGCGTCGAGCGCATCGTCGTAAGTCAGCACCGCTACTGGTTGCGGGCGGCGCCGCGGAGAGGCCTCCAGAAGAGCGTCGGGAATCCACGGGATCGAATACAGACGAGGATCGATCTGGAGAGCGCCAAATGCATCCGCCACCATCTGCCAGCGATCGACGTGCAAGAGCTTGTGGCGAAACAGCCTCGCCAGAACGTCTTGTCCCAGCTCACTCTCCTCAAATCCCACGAGAACGACCTGTGGCTGCTCCGACACCTCAATCAGCGCCTCGCGCAATTCCAAAGGCGAGCCGCAAAAACGCACGGGGATGGAGCGGTCCCCAACCTGCAATGCATCACCGTTCTGCCACGGCGTTTGCCAGGCGTACGCGAACACTTCGGGCCCACTAGCCTGGGCCAGGGCCTTGGCGACGTGCTGCGAGAGTTGTGGTGCCGACACACTCATCGTGCTTACTCGGAATCCTTTGTGCGGAACACGCGGCATTCGATGTCCGCGCGTAGATCAGGATCCTTGGACAATACTTCCTCCACCTCTCTCATCAGTTCTCGAACACCGGCAACCGTCGCTCCTTGTTTCCGGATATGCCTGATTTCGGGTTTTCCCGGCGGCGCAACCGGGGGCGGCTCAGGTGGTGGTGGTGGCTGCGGCGTTTCCAGAAGATCCAGCGCACGACGATGCTGCTCCGCCAGTTGCTGTTGAAGTGCTGTGACGTGCTCGTCGTCGCGCAACGCCGCGGCCATCGTGTCAACGATCGCCGTAGCTTGCGGCGATCCGGGCGCTCGTTTCCGTATGATCTCGATGACATCCCACTCTGACGACTTGAGGCACTGGGCAAGCCGATCCGCTTTCGCGATCGCAGCGCCCATTGCGGCGCCTGAGGTATCAAGCGGCGCCTTTGCTAGTCGTGAAACGACCGCGGCGGGCTCGCATTGGATAAGGGATTCGAGTGTCTGCGCACAGGCTGCGGCCGTCCGCGCCCGGTTTGTCGTCCTGTCCAGGCAGTACGCTCTTACTCGCCTGTCGAGCGCCGCGACGTAGGCACTCAGACCAGTGGACCTATCCTTGGCAGCAACACTAACCTTTTCGGTCAGAGACGCCACATTTGTCGCGTTGCGCGCGGCGGGAATAGCTTCACCGAAGATCTCGGCAGCCTGCTGAACGGCCTTGGTCCATTCCTCTTCAGACGGCAACGCCTGAGCCCGTAGTTCGCACTCCCGATTCAAGCCCCCGATGGCCGGCCGAATCGTCGCACCATGCAGATAGAAACTGCGGCCCGACTGTGCCGCCCAGGTCATGATGACGAGATCGCTGATGTCGTCCTGCAAGCCCATCGCGCGCGGCTCTTCACACCACTTGCGCAACTGGCCCACGGTCGGGTTCTGTACCTTGTGCTCAGCCAGCTTGCGTTCGAAGTGCGTGCGCCAGTGCTCGCTCAGCACCAGGTGTGCCTCACCGCAGATGCCCAGGTTCAGCGGTTGGGCGATGCGCCTCACGTCGTCGCGGACATTGCGCTCCATGCCGATCCGTCCGTCCGGTGAATCAACGGCCTGCTCGATTACGGCCCACACCTTTTTCAGACCGGTCCTTCGCACATCGCCCTCGAATGCCGGGTGGGCCGGAAACTGGAAGCTCAGCGCCTGATCCAGCAAGTGCTCCAGGCTTTCGCGGAATCCCCCTCCCGGAGGTGGCTGCAAGCGCAAGCCAGGGAGCAGGGACTCAAAGTGCTCGTCGAGATCATGCGTGGTGTCGATGGCGTTGCTGGCGCCCTGGGCGATGCCGTACGCCTGCTGCAAGGTCATGCTGACTCGCCGCTCCAGTTGATCGCGCTGATTTTTGAGGATCGTGCGGGCTTCGCTGCGCTCCGCGGGTTGCAGATGCGCGCCGTACTCTTCTAGCCGGCTGCCGGACAGCACATGGTTCAAGATCACTAGGCGGCCTAGATCGGCCAGCGCGCGTTCGTTGAGGAACGAGGGCAGCCACACCAAGGTACGAACGGATTCGTGGCGAGCTCTGACCTCCTGCACCTTGGCACGATCGTCCGCCGGCGTATGGCCGTCCTCATCGAACGGAAAGTCGATGATGGCGCGCCAACCTTCATTTCCCGACTTGAAGCTTTCGAACGGGAGCTCGCGTACGTTCTGGAACAGAAGTTCCGCCTTCCGAGATGTGCCCCGCCACAAGAAGCTGTAGTCCGACGGCAGCAGACCGACGCTCTGCGGATCAATCCCTGTCCCGTCACGCCAACGCCCTGGGTTATTCGGCGGTGGTGCTGTTCCTGGACGAGCTGATCCTGTGGCTGGCCAGCCACTCGGCTGATCAGCAGTTCCTGAACACCGAAGGCTGCAGTGGTGGGAAGCGCGATTCGACAAGGTGGTGCTGGACGACCGCAACCTGCCGGCGATCATCGAGCGGCGTCTGCTGCGCGTGAAGGACGACGACGACCGATCGGCGCCGGTTATCAAGCTGCCGGCGGGCACGGATGAGGATGCGCACCTTAGCTTGGTTGGGCTCCTAAATAGCTCGACGGCCTGCTTCTGGATGAAGCAGGTTTTTCACAACAAAGGTTTGTGACAGCCCACGTCTGCGCGTGAGCGGCAGTGCGGTCGTCAAGGCCGAGCCAAGCGCGCACCAGCGCCAAATCGGCCTCTTCCAGCTTGATGCCGGCAAGAGCGCTGACCAGCCGATCAATGCTGATCTGCTCAGGAGGCTCGTCGCCTTCGTCCGCCAATGAGGGCTGCGCGGACAGGCGCTCGGCCAGTTGCTCGCGCAGGGCACGGAGTTGACGAATCACGCGCTGACCGATACCGCGGTTGCGGTACATGCGGATGCCCGGTAGGTCCAGCAGTTCCCCTACCGTAGTGGCTCCAATCCGATCAGCAGCATTGAGCTCTCGGGCGGTCAGACCCAGCGCCGACAGGCGCGTGGAGCGCCCCAGGTCCTCGATAGCGGACAAGTCGACCAGCGGCGTTGCGGTGTCCCTATCGGTGTCGTCCGTGGTTGGGCGATCGATCTGCTGGAAGAGGTCGCGCCAGGCCAGATGCATCTCGTCGGCGTTGTCAAAGCGCTTGCGGGCATCGCGGTGGAGAGCTGTCGCGAAGAACCGAGTAAGCACCTCTCGCACGGAGGGATCAAACAGTTCCGTGTCGAGCCGGGCCTCCTCCTCCGTCCCCAGCGAGTCCATGCCGTTGTCGCCCCAGGTGGGCAGAATTCCGGTCGCGAGCTCGTAGAGCGTCATCGCTGCTGCGAACCGCTCGGCATACAAGTCCCAGCGCGTCGGTCTGCGCAGGATCAAGAATGGGTCCAGGTAGGGCGGCGTTCCCGCACGGATGTTGTCGGCTGGTGTTCGAGCCAGAGAGAAGTCGAACAGTTTCAACGTGAGCGCACTCTTGCGAGTTTTACCGATGCCGATGTTGACCGGCTTGATGTCGCGGTGGTTGACGCCTTCACGTTCCAGGTAGACGAGCACGTTGAGCAGCTCGTCCCCGAACCGCTCCAGCAAGTCCAGCGACAGCCGGCCTTCAGTGCGAAGGCGCTGATCGAGTGTCTTGTCGCCGGCTCGTTCCATGAAGATGGCAGCCAGGCCGTCGATCTCGAATTCGTCCAGGCACTTCACGATGTTGGGATGCCGCAACTCCTTCAGTACTGCTGCTTCGACGCGCACTCGATCGTTCAGGGAAGCTTCTTTGGCAATCTTGAGCACGCCGGCCTGGCCGTCTCGTTCCACGGCCAGGGCAACGCAAGTCGAGCCGCTGCCGAGGCGTTCCAGAACCGTGAAGCCGCCCGTAAGTTCATCGCCCTTGCTCGCATCGCGAGGATGCTTCCCACGCTTAGTTTCAGGAGTTGTCAGCTCGTCCTCGACTCCTTCAAGCAGCTTTAGAAACTCCTGAACACTGACCGGGCGATCGGGTGGATTGATGTCCGTCGCGAACTGGACCAGCTCCTGGAGGCTGTCGGGTGCGCCGTCCATCGCTTCGGAGATGCGGAGGCCCGGGCCGCTACGTGACTTTGCGATCAGTTCGTCCGGATCTGTCGCGGGATGCTTGCCAGTAAAGATGGCGTACGTAAGAGCGCCGAGCGAGAAGACATCGATACTGACTGGGTCATAGCCCTGTCCCGAGAGGACTTCGGGCGCCGCATACACCGTAGCACGCTCGTCAGCGATCAAGCCGACCTGGAAGCCGGCGTGCAGTGTAATGCGTGTGTCGGAGCGCGTTTCCGCACCAGAACTACCGCTCTGCCAGTCGCGCAGCAGCACAGACAGAGCACTGCCGTCGCGGACGACATCGATGGTCCACGGACTGATGGCGCGGTGATGGACGCTGCGTTGGTGCGCGTACTGCAGAGCCTCGGCCACCTGCCGGATCAGCTCTAGACGCGCATCGAGCGGCAGCGCCGGCAGGTCCGATTCAATGAAATGCGCCAGCCGCTGAGCGCCTGGCTTCAGCTCGTACACCAGCGCGGGGCCAACTTCGGTCTCGGTTAGCTGGATGGGCCGGAGGATGTTCTCGTGTTGCACGGTGGACAGCAGACGGTACTCGCGCAGGGCAATGTCCTTGCGCTCCCGCTTCTCGGTATCCGCAGCCTTCTGACTATGGGTGAGATCCGAACACGCTTGATGTCCGTAGCCAGGCGAACGTGCGACGCCTCCCAGTCCTGGAAGCGATCGTTCTCCCCAATCAACCGGGTGAGACGGTAGTCGCCGACCTGAGCGGAGGTGGATCGGCGACGTAGTCCGAGCTGCTCCATGGCCCGGCACAACGCCCGCTCGGCATCACGTCCTATGCCAGGACGGTTTTCGGCCTTGGTGGCCACCCCGGAAATGACATCGGTGATGCTGAATCGTCCATTCCGCTTTGCATCGGATCGCAGATACACATGTTGGCTGGAAACATCGTCCAGATCTATCGAACACTCCGGCGAGGAGAGAAAAATGGCCGGCTGTATAAACGGGACCTGGAGCTTCTTGAATGCCGGCTGACGCGCCAGCAGTGACTTCAGTTTCTTGGCCTTGCGGTTCGTGAGGAGCAGGGGGCTCTCTTCGATTCGTTCCCCGCCCTGATTGCGAATCGTCCAGGAATGCTGGCTCCCTGAAACGACTCCGCGCCAGCTCTTGATCTCGATGAGGTAGATGCGGTCCGTGGATATGACGAGCGCATCCACTTCGTTGATGCTGCCGTCTTCCGCGATGAACTCGAAGTTCGACCACGCACGAAACGGCGGTAGATCAGGCAGACCAGCGCGCAGCACCTCCAGCGCTTCTTGCTCGTGCGGAAACGCGGATGCCTGTACGACGTGCCAACGACCAGATTGGGTCACAAGTTCCCCATGTCGACCGACGTCCCTTGAAAAGGAAAGCCCGCGGTCGCATCCTCCCAATTCTCGCCCACCCCCGGAGCGAGAACGATCCATTGAAGCGCATCGCAGGTCCTCTACCGCCTGCTCAAGCGCATCATTATTCCATAGCGCGGCCGCAATGTAACGGTGGCATCCGGGGTAACCGGATGCTCCGGCAAAAGCTCAAAACGAAAATTCTGTGCGATAGTGGCTAACAGTAAAATGCCTTCCATCATGGCGAAAGTATTACCGATGCAGATGCGCGGCCCGCCGCCGAACGGGAAATAGGCGTAGCGGGGTAGCCGCTTCATCTGATCATGATCCCAGCGCGCCGGATGGAACGCTTGCGGATCTTCGAAGTACCTGGGATCGCGATGCATGACCCACGGGCTCATGAACACCGTCGCACCAGGCCAGCGCGGTAGTCTCGTGACCGGCGAGGAAGAAGGTGACCATCTCATCGCGTAACTGGGCATCGGTCAGCCGGCCCCCGTCCTCATAGCGCGCTTGCAGTAGCATCGACAACAGGTCATTGCTACCCGAAGCGGTCTCACGGCGTTTGCGAATGATGCCATAGACAAAGTTGTCGAGCTGAGCGATAGCGCCATGGAAGCGCCGATTGCGCGGGGTAGGGATCCAATCGGGTAGATAAAACAGGTTACGAAAGCGGCGGGTTATCTCTGCAATGATGATGTCGAACGCCGTGCGTATCTGCGCGATCTCTGCCATCACATCAGTACCGAACAAAGTTTGCGTTACAACATGCCCGGTAAGCTGGCGCATCTCTTGATCGATCGCGATCACGGTGTCGGGTTGCCAGGTGGCCGTGATCCGCTCCGCGCACGCGACCATCAGATCGCCGTAAGCCTTGATCCTTTCGTGGTGGAAAGCGGGTTGTAGTAAGCGCCTCTCGCATCGCCACGCTTCACCTTCGAGGACCAGCAGGCCGTGCTCTGCGACCCGTTTCGTATGACGCCAGAAGAAACTGTGCTTCTTGAAGTTGCTACGATCCGCGAGGAACACCTGCTCGATGAGATCCGGGTGATTGAGCAGAAAGGCCGGTCTGCGACCGAGGCGAAAGGCAACGCAATCTCCATAGTCGTGCGCGCAGCGCGTAAAAAAACTTAAGGGATCGCTACCGAATTCGAACAGGCTGCCGAGAAGCGGGACACCGCGCGGGCCCCAGCAAATTTCGGAGCGGTTACTTGGCATAAGCTCTCAATGGTACGGTCACGTACGACGCTACACAATATATCTCCGAACGAAGGGGGCGAAGTCAATCGGTGCTCTTCAAGGCGTGCATGCTAAATGACGGCGGGCCGCAGCCGCCGCCAGGCGTTTCGATGTGTAAAGCATGATACTGGGTTTTTAAACGGTCCCGGCAATCGATCTGCCTCAGCGCCAGTATTTTCTAATTCAAAGATGAGTCTGAAAGAAGGTAGTAAAGCCTGGCCTCCTAGGGTGAAAGAGTACTGGCCTCCGGGGATAGCTGGGGGCGTCGGGAGCC
>JALZJW010000037.1 GCA_030859565.1 Pseudomonadota bacterium | reverse complement strand
CTCGGCCTCGGCCTTCTTGCGTTGTTCCTCGGCGAGACGTTTCTTCTCCGCTTCGGCCTGCTGGCGTTCTTCACGTTTTTTCGCGAGCGCTTTTTCTTGCGCGATTCGCTTCTGCTCCTCGACCAGCTGTTGTTTCTTCCGTTCCTCGCGCTGGCGTTTTTCTTTAAACTCTTTAAGGTGCTGTTCGCGCTTTTGCTCTTGTACGATGGCTTGCTCTTTCTTGAGTTCCTCTAAGCGTTTCTCCTCGGCTTGACGCTTCTCTGTCGCGGCGGCCACATCGCGTTCAAGCGCCTCACGGCGCGCTTCTTCGTCTTTGTGCTTGCGCCGTTCGGCCTCCTTCAGCCGTTGCACCTCCGCTTCGACCTTGTTTTGATCGATGGCGACCGCCTGTACGATCTGAGATCTGGGCTTGGATGATGGCGGACGGTCGCTCAGGTTCAGGCTCAGCGTCAGTAATACAATCGCGACCACATGGATCGCGACAGCATAGATAAACGATCGGAACGAGCGGAGCCGCCTTCGAACCATCGTGCCGTCAGCGTTCCGGCGGCTGCGTCATAAGCCCAACCCCTTGCACACCGGCGCTCTGGAGCGCCGCCATCAAATCTACCACGCGCGCGTACGCGACCGCCTGATCGCCATTGACGAGGACCGGCACATTGGGTTTGTAACGCAGCACGGCCTGGACGCGGTTTAGCAGCGTGTCTTTGCTCACGGGATCGTGCCGGTGGTCCCCGAAATCAATATAGTAATTACCTTCCCTGTCCACTGTGATGATCAGCGGTTCGGTATCGCTCGGGGGCACCGGTTCGGAGGCGGCTTGCGGCAGATCCACCTTCACCCCTTGGGTGATGAGCGGTGCAGTGATCATGAAGATGATGAGGAGCACCAGCATCACATCGATGTAGGGGACGACGTTGATATCCGACATCAGGCGCTTACGCTTGTGTCTCACCGCCATGCCCCTGAGACTCCCCCGGCCATGTTTCGTTCAGGCGTGCGCCTGGCGGTGCAAAATGGAGGAAAACTCCTCCAGGAATATGTCGTAGCGGCTGAACAAGCGGTCGATATCGTTGGCGTAACGATTGTAGGCGATGACCGCGGGAATGGCCGCGAACAAGCCCATGGCCGTGGCGATCAAGGCCTCGGAGATCCCGGGGGCCACCATGGCGAGCGTTGCTTGATGCACATTGCCCAGGGCTTGAAAGGAGTTCATGATGCCCCAGACCGTTCCGAAGAGGCCCACGTACGGGCTCACCGAGCCCACCGTGGCGAGCAGCGGCAAGCTCTGCTCGAGGTCTTCGATCTCCCGGTTCAGGGCTACGCGCATTGAGCGTTGCGCGCCCTCCAAGACGGGGCCTGGCTCAATGCCCTCTTGTTGGCGCAAGCGCGCGAATTCCTTGATACCGGCTTCAAAGATCCGTTCGAGCCCCGAGGGCTCGTGGCTGCGCTGCGCGATCCGGTTATAGAGATCGGAGAGGTCATCGGCCGACCAAAAGCGATCCTCGAAATTATCCGCATCGCGCTGCGCTTTCCTGACCACGGCGCGTTTATTGAAGATCACCGTCCAGGACCAAAGCGAAGCGGCGATTAAAACCACCATCACGAACTTGACCAATAGGCTGGCGCCCAGGATCAAATTGGTAATCGAAAGATCAGTCACCATGTGTAAGCTCGGCTAAACCTCATAGTACCCGCACCGGCCAAGTAAATCGCTGTCCCCTCATCGGCAACGCGCTTAGCGCTCTCCGAAGAGATCGGGTTGGCTCGCGAGGTGCTCGGGCGGTGCGGTTCCGAAGTGCAACCACGCAGCGCGCGTCGCCATCCGTCCCCTTGGGGTACGCATCATGAATCCCTGCTGGATCAAGAACGGTTCCAGCACATCCTCGATCGTCCCCCGCTCTTCCCCAATCGCGGCGGCCAGGCTGTCGACGCCGACGGGCCCGCCATCGAATTTCTCGATAATCGTCAAGAGCAGCTTGCGGTCCATGATGTCAAAGCCGTGGGTGTCGACGCTGAGCAATTCCAAAGCCCGCTTGGCGATGTCCACGTTGACCTTTCCATCGCCGCGGACTTCGGCGTAATCCCGCGCGCGGCGCAGCAGACGGTTGGCGATGCGCGGCGTGCCCCGCGCCCGCCGCGCGATCTCCCCGGCGCCCTCGGCATCGACGGTGACGCCGAGGATGCGCGCCGAGCGCCGCACGATGTGCGTCAGATCCTCCGCGTCGTAGAATTCCAGCCGTTCGACAATCCCGAAGCGGTCTCGCAACGGTGAGGTGAGCAGCCCGGCGCGGGTGGTGGCGCCGACCAGGGTAAACGGCGGCAGATCCAGTTTTATGGCGCGGGCCGCCGGACCTTCGCCGATCATGATATCGATCTGAAACTCCTCGAGCGCCGGGTACAGGATCTCCTCCACCAGCGGGCTCAAGCGGTGGATCTCGTCGATGAAGAGCACGTTTCGTGGCTCGAGATTGGTCAGGATCGCGGCCAGATCGCCGGGGCGCTCCAGCACCGGACCGGAGGTCTGACGCAAAGCGACCCCCAGCTCGTTGGCGATGATATGGGCCAGCGTGGTCTTACCGAGTCCCGGCGGGCCGAAAAGCAGCACATGATCGAGCGGCTCGCGCCGCCGGCGCGTGGCGGTGATGAAGATTTCCAGGCGTTCGCGCACCGGCGTCTGGCCGACGTAATCCTTGAGCCGACGGGGCCGCAATGCTTCGTCCGCGTCGCCGGCCATGGTGTCGGGAAGGATCAATGGATTCGGATCGGTCATCGTGTGGTGAAGGCGCGCACGGTTAGCCGTTTAGCTGGCCCCTGATGAGGGCATGATCGGCGGGGGCTAAACCGCTCATGCTTGTGAGCGCAGCACTGCGCGGATAATGGCTTCGCTCGTCATCCCGGCGGTATCGATGGCTTGCACGTAGCGCCCGGCCTCGTGAGCTTTATAGCCGAGCGCCACCAGACCCTCGATCGCGTCCGCCAAGGCCTCATGGGATCCCGCGAAGGCCCCTCCCGCAGCCGCCGCGCGCGGTGCCCAATCGGCAAGGCGGTCGCGCATCTCGATCACCAGCCGCTCGGCGGTCTTCTTGCCGATCCCGGGCAGGTTTGTCAGCCGGGCGATGTCTTCCGCATGGATGCATTTCGTAAATTCCTCGACATCAGATCCGGAGAGAATGGCGAGCGCGGTGCGGGCGCCGATCCCGCTGACCTTGAGCAAGGCGCGGAACAGCCGCCGTTCGGACTCGGTTAAAAAGCCGAACAGGAGGTGCGCGTCCTCCCTGATGGCGAGATGCGTATATAACAGAACCTCGGCATTGACTGAAGGCAGGCGGTCAAAGGTGCTCAGCGGCGCCTCCAATTCGTAGCCGATGCCGTGGGCCTCGAGCAGGAGATGCGGGGGCCGCTTTTCGATCAGCAGTCCGCGGATGCGTCCGATCATAGAAACCGTCGCCGCCGGTTGCGCCGCACGCCGGGCATTCGTAGCAGCCCTTCACGCGTGTGGCCGTGACAGAGCGCGACCGCGAGCGCGTCCGCGGCATCGGTCTCGGGCGGCGCCTCGAGGTTCAGCAGCACCTTGATCATGTGTTGGATTTGAGCCTTTTCGGCGTTGCCCCGGCCGACGATGGCCTGTTTAATTTGCGCCGGGGTAAACTCAAACACCGGTAAACCACGCTTCGCCCCGGCCACCAGCGCCGCCCCGCGGGCTTGACCGAGCTTCAGGGCGGAGTCCGCGTTGCGGTTCATAAATACCAGCTCCACCGCCATCTCTTGCGGATTATATTCTTCTATCGCCGCCGTCACACCATCGAAGATGCGGCTAAGCCGCGGGGCTAGCGCATCGCCGGCGGTTTTTATGCCACCGCTGGCGACATAGAAAGTGCTCGGGCCGTCGACGTCGATGACGCCGTAGCCCGTCATCCGGGAGCCGGGATCGATACCGAGGATACGGATCACTGAGATGCGATTCTGCCATGTGGCTGCCCCGGATTTCACCGGGAACGGATCAAGCTATTGTATTCTTGATGCAGTGCTGTTTGTAATATGGGTCACGCCGCGAAAATGCGGGATGCTTCGCCAAGCCCGTAATAAACCGGTCACCGTTCCCGCGGTGGCGAAATCCAAATTGACTTACCCGGGTTTTTCTCCAGACTGGTTAGGGTGTGGGAAGCATGTGGGGAGGTCAGATCATGATTGTTGAGACGCTCTCGATAGCCCGTCGATTCTGCGGTCCACCCAAGTCTGGAAACGGCGGCTATGTCTGCGGTCGGCTCGCGAAGCACCTGCATGGACCTATGGCGGTCCGGTTGCGGGTGCCTCCGCCGCTTGAGACTGAGATCCTAGTCGAGGCGTCCGAAAACCGTGCCCGGCTGCTTCAAGGAACAATCGTGATTGCGGAGGCTCAAGGCGCCGGGATCGAACTAACCGCTCTCCCACCCCCGTCATTTCCCGAAGCAGTGGAGGCTGCGAGATCCTATTTGGGCTTCACTCGCCACAGCTTTCCACGATGTTTCGTCTGTGGTCCGCAGCGGACATTGGGCGACGGCATGCGAATTTTCCCGGGTCTTATCGAGGCCCGCTCCATCGTCGCGGCGCCCTGGATCCCTGATGGGTCGCTTGCGGAGAGATCCGGCACCCTCGCTCCCGAATTCATATGGGCAGCCCTGGACTGCCCCAGCGGATTCGCGGTGTTGCCCGTGCCGGAGGGGAAGACCCTGGTGCTCGGAGAACTTTGTGCCCGCGTTGGGAGCGCTGTCAGGCCCGGGGACAGATACGTCGTAATCGGATGGCCGCTCCACGTTGACGGTCGCAAGCGCTGCGCGGGTTCAGCCATATTTACCGAGTCCGGTGATGTCGTGGCTGTCGGGCGCGCCACCTGGATTGAGGTTCCGGTCACTGCATTCACGAGCGAGTCGCGACGGTGTGACTAGAAGCAGATATAGATCATTGGGTTTGACGGTCATGAAAGAGGAAAAGGTTGTGACCGGGGGAGTCCTGATCTGACCGAGTTAAGTATCTGCCTGTCGATCACTCGGAGTTTCCCGAACTGCTGCTGAAGGATCTGCTGTTCAATCGCACCAACAGCGCCGAGCTTGTGGGCAAGACGGCGGTTTTTCGGGCATGCCTAAGAAATGCTCGTTCGCGTCTTATCTGATTCGTGTGCGGCTATCCAATCAGTGCATGCCGCAGTTTCTGTCTTACTACATCAACCCTATTCGGACGCGCTCGGATTAAGACGGTCGTGAATCAGCAGGTCGGGCAGGCCAATGTGAATGGCACAAAGCTGAAGGCGTTGGTCGTCCCGCTTCCGCCTCTGGCCGAGCGCCACCGCATCGTCGCCGAAGTCGAGCGCCGCCTCTCCGTGATCGAAGAACTCGAAGCCACCGTCGCGGCCAACCTCAATCGCGCCGAGCGGTTGAGACAGGCTAATCACCTCACTATTCCTCAGGCAGCACATTGTCCTCGTCGTCTTCTGTCAGTAACAAATCAATCTGGGCTTTGAGGCGTTTTTTATCGGCTGAATAGAACGGGCTGGGGATCTCCAACCATGCCCGCCGGCCGCCGGCAAGGCGCACTGGAATTCGGTCGTAGCCCGCGAGAACTGACTCTTGATCTTGGGCAAGGGCACTGTCATCTGGGTTTGTGGCCTCAGCTTGCGGACGCGGCTCTTCTTCGGCCCTAGGCGCCACCTGCGAGGGCGCATCAGCATCGTTTGGCCTTTGCTTGCGCTCGTAATACTTCGCGAACTCAACGGATTTTCGGAAGACTCCGAGGAGCGATTCGGCGGCTCCTGGAGTGAAGCCGCGTTCGATCAAGTTGAATCGCAGGGTGGCATCCGAAGGCAGCTCTTCCTCATAGCGGTCGAGCAGTTCAGCGAACACTTGAGGTGACTTGAGCCATTTGAGCAATAGCGCGTCCTTCAATAATTCGTTCGGCGTAAAACGGAAGGACTCTACGTCCTTCGATACGGCGAGCTTGCCTTCCTGGGCCTTCTCCAGCAGCCCGTAGTAGCGCAGCGACGCGATTGCCGAGAGTGCTGATCCGCTGTTTGCGCTCTTGTAACCAAGGTTCTGAGCGATCACGTCAGTGAGTGCAGCATGTCGGCGCTCCTGCTCGTAGATGCGCAATGCACGTTCGATGGCTTCGCCTAATGGCAGCGACGGGGCGCGGGGACTCTTCTTTCGCGGGGCTTCGTTCATGTCGTAGTGCCTTACCTAAGGCGCAGCGTCGCAGTTTCAGTGGCGTATGTGTTGTACTATTGTTGACATACTCAATATAAACGTAGTTAAATTACACGTCAACTACGTATAAGTTAGATTTGAGAGTAATGACCACAGTTGCTTTAGAATGCAGGCAACGGTCACAATCTACGTTTTCTATTCCGTCATGACGGTGAAAACCGGCATCATGCGCCGCACTGGACCCCGGCTTCCGCCGGGGTGACCGTGATATGGGGGTCATCCATGCTTAGGAAGATTATGCCCGTTCGCGGTATAGCGACGTGTTCCGGTTAGGTCTCAACAGAGAATACATAAGATTATCTGTGGGGGTTTCGGAGATTGCGTGGAGTTTTCTCGTAGTATACGCTATTCGCGAATAGAGAATACTCTCGTTATTCTATATATGAACAAGCAGATATCGTTAAAACCACAGGATCTCTTGGTGCTATTGAAGGTAGCTTGCCACCCCGACAGATCCTTTACCTACGCTCAACTTGGAGAGCAGCTGGGAATAGCAGCGTCTGAAGCGCACGCGAGCATTAAACGCGGAGTAGCTGCCCGCCTGATCTCCATCAACGAGGAGGGAATGCAGCCCTCCCGAGCGTCCTTGCGAGAGTTCCTAGTTCACGGGGCGAAATACGCGTTTCCCGCCGTTTCAGGGTCGGTGACGCGAGGAATGCCTACAGCCTACGCAGCTTCACCATTGCGGGAGTCAATCAATCAGCCCGATGAGTTCCCGCCCGTCTGGCCAAGTCCAGAGGGCGATGTTAGAGGCGTCGCACTTTATCCGCTCTATCCAACCGCACCCCAAGCATCTCTTAGAGACGTACGTCTTTACGAGTGCCTGGCGTTGTTTGACGCGTTGAGAACAGGCGCTGCGCGAGAGCGCGAAATGGCGCAACAACTACTGACTGAACGGATATGAATCCCAACGATCCCAACATAGTCCTTGTCGAATTGGTCGCGAAGCACCTCGGCGAGCTATGCGAGAAACTGGTTTTCGTTGGCGGCTGTGCGACGGGGCTTCTTGTGACCGACTCAGGTCGACCGCCGGTAAGAGCAACCAAAGACGTCGATCTCATCGCGGAAGTGGCGAGTGTAACGAGCTACTATTCGCTTCACGGCCAACTCAAGGCCAAGGGATTCACAGAAGATATGGAGGTGAATTGCCGCTGGCGCATCGACGATCTCAAAGTGGACGTGATGCCGCTCGATGAAAAGATTCTGGGGTTTACGAACCGCTGGTATCCGCTGGCCATTCAGAGAGCGAATCCATACCATCTTCCCGGCGGGAGTATTATCCGTCTCGTGGCGCCGCCAGTTTTCTCGCGACGAAGCTCGAGGCTTTTTACGGTCGAGGCAAGGGCGACTATGGGGTAAGCCCCGACATGGAGGACATCATCACGGTGGTGGATGGACGCCCAGAGCTGCTAGATGAAATTGCAGCCGCTGATTCGGATCTTCGTGGCTACCTTATGGAGGAAATCGAAGGGTTGCTCGGAGATTCACAATTCACCGATACGTTGAATTGGCACTTCGCAGGTGACGCGGCGAATCAGGTGAGAATGCCGGAGGTCTTGCGTCGTCTCCGTAGCATCGCGGGGCTCTAAATCTTTGAATAGCACCTCTATCGTCCAAGAGATCTGGAACTACTGCAACATTCTTCGGGACGACGGCTGTCCCACGGCGACTACGTGACCGTCGCATGTGTGGGATCCGTACCCCGTATTTTTGCGCTATGGTATATCCGAATGAAGCGGCAGTTATTCGCTTCCAATGCGTTTGACCCTATGATGCAGGGGGAGGTGACAGTGATTGCAGGTATCGACGAGGCCGGACGGGGACCGCTCGCCGGACCCGTCTTCTGTGCGGCGGTGATCTTGGATGAGGCGCGGCCGATCGCGGGACTCGCGGATTCTAAAACATTGAGCGTGAAACGGCGTGCGGTCTTGGCCGGGAGGATCGAGGCGCATGCCGTGGCCTGGGCGCTCGGGCGCGCCGAGGTCGCCGAGATCGGTGCCCTCAACATTCTAGAGGCAAGCTTGTTGGCGATGCGGCGAGCCGTGCTCGCGTTGCCGGTGGCGCCGGCGCAAGTCTGGGTGGATGGGCGCCAGCGCCCCGATGTGCCGTATCCCGTGGTCGCCGTGGTCGAGGGCGACCGGCTCGTGCCTCAAATCCAAATCAGCGCGGCCTCCGTTCTGGCGAAAGTGGCGCACGATCGCGAGATGGAAGCGTCGGACCGGGTTTATCCCGGATACGGTATGGCCGTGCACAAGGGTTATCGGACACGGCGGCATCCTGAAGCCTTGAACAGTTTGGGAATATCGGCGGTCCACCGGCGGTCGTTCGCGCCGGTGCGCGCGTGCTTGCAACCTGGCGGCGCCCTGTCAGACTAGATTCACTAACCCCGTCGCTTGGGGCGGGGACTCTAGCATTGGGGTTCCCGAAGGGGAGTCGTGCAACTCTCCCTTTTGGCCGCCTGCGGGGTTCCATGCCCAGCGGCGAAATATTTTAACTAACACGCGTCCGGCGAGATCCAAACGTGTTTGTGCATCTGCACCTCCACAGCGAGTATTCCATCGTCGATGGCCTGATCCGCATAAATGATCTGGTCGATCGAGTGGCCGCGCTCGGGATGCCGGCGATCGCGGTGACCGATCAGAGCGCGTTGTTTTCGATGGTGAAATTCTACCGTGCGGCGCAGGCACGCGGGATTAAACCGATCATCGGCGCGGACCTCTGGCTCGCCGGCGACGCCGCAAAGCGCAGCCGCATCGTCGCGCTCTGCCAAAACGCCGCCGGCTACCGCAATCTGACCGAGGTCATCACCCGCAGTTACACGGAGGGTCAGGTACAGGGGGTGCCGCACGTCCAGCAAGAGTGGTTATTCGCCCGTTCGGAGGGGATCCTCCTGCTCTCAGGCGCGGGCGGGGGCGAGTTCGGCCAGCTCTTGGCTGGCGGCTCGAAGGCGGCGGCGAAACGCCGGCTCAGGCGCTGGCTAGACCACTTCCCGAATCGTTACCACCTGGAGTTGCAACGCACCGGGCGCTCGGGCGAGGCGGAATACATCGAACGCGCGTTGGATCTCGCGGCGGCCTGCCAAGCGCCCGTGGTCGCGACCAATGACGTATGTTTTCTGCACCCGGAGGATTATGAGGCCCACGAGGCCCGGTTTTGTATCCACGCCGGCCGCGCCTTGGCCGATCCGCGCCGGCCGAAACCCTACAGCCAGCAGCAATACCTGCGTAGCACCGAGGAGATGGAGGCGCTGTGGGCGGATGTGCCCGAGGCCATCGAAAATAGCCGCATGATCGCAGAGCGGTGCAGTCTCGAGCTGACGCTCGATCGCTATCATCTACCCGATTTTCCGGTCCCGCCCGGCACCGTGGCCGAGGACTACTTGCGCAGCCAAGCCGAAACCGGTCTGCGCCAGCGGCTGGCGGTGATCTCGGGCGCCGATGCGGCCAGCGGCGGTCCCAAGCACGAGGGGTACGCGGAGCGGCTCATGTTGGAGATCGGGGTGATCACCAAGATGGGTTTTGCGGGATATTTCCTCATCGTGGCGGATTTCATCCGTTGGGCCAAGGAGTGCGGTATACCGGTCGGGCCCGGGCGCGGGTCGGGAGCCGGTTCGCTGACAGCCTACGCCTTGGGGATCACCGACCTCGATCCGATTCAATATGATCTCCTGTTCGAGCGCTTTCTCAATCCCGAGCGGGTCTCAATGCCCGATTTCGACGTCGATTTCTGTATGGACCGGCGCGATGAGGTCATCGACTACGTCGCAGAGCGCTACGGCCGGGATCGGGTCTCCCAAATCATCACCTACGGCAGCATGGCCGCGCGGGCGGTAGTGCGCGACGTCGGCCGCGTGCTCGGCTATCCCTACGGGTTTGTCGATCAGATCGCCAAGCTCATCCCCTTCGACCTCAACATGACGCTGGAACGGGCCCTCTCCGAGGAGCCCGCCTTTCGCGAGCGTTACGAGGCCGAGGAGGAAGCGCACACGCTCATCGATTTGGCCAAGAAACTCGAGGGCTTGGTGCGCAATGCGGGCAAGCACGCTGGCGGCGTCGTGATCGCCCCGGCGCCCTTGATCGATTTCATGCCGCTGTATTGCGAGCAGGGTTCGACGGCCCGGGTTACCCAGTTCGACATGGGCGATGTCGAGGCGATGGGGCTGGTGAAATTCGACTTTTTGGGTCTCAGAACGCTCACGATCATCGCTTGGGCGGTGCGCGACATCAATGCCTCGCGAGCGCTTCAAGGCGATCCGATGCTCGACCTCACCCGCATTCCGCTCGACGGCGCGAAAACCTTCGAATTGATACAGCGCGGCGAGACGGCGGCGGTATTTCAACTGGAATCCCGCGGCATGAAGGACCTCGTCAAACGCTTGCGGCCGGACACGTTCGACGACTTGGTGGCGCTCGTGGCCTTGTTCCGCCCGGGGCCCCTCCAGTCAGGGATGGTGGACGACTTCATCGATCGCAAGCAGGGACGCGCGGCGGTACGCTATCCACACCCGTCGATCGAGCCGATCCTAAAGCCGACCTACGGCGTGATCCTCTATCAGGAGCAGGTCATGCAAATCGCCCAGGTGCTCGCGGGGTACTCGCTCGGGGCCGCGGATCTGCTGCGCCGGGCCATGGGGAAGAAGAAGCCGGAGGAGATGGCCAAACAGCGCGCCGTCTTTATCGGCGGGGCCGTGGAGCGCAAGGTCGCGCCCGCGGTGGCCGGCGCGATTTTCGACTTGATGGAAAAGTTCGCCGGTTATGGTTTCAACAAATCGCACTCGGCGGCCTATGCCTTGATCGCCTATCAAACCGCCTGGCTCAAAGCCCATTATCCGGCGGCCTTCATGGCGGCCGTGCTGTCCGCGGACATGGACAACACCGACAAGGTGGTCGCGCTCATCGATGAATGCCGGCGCCTCGGGTTAGGCATCTTATCCCCGCATATCAATACCTCCGCCTATGGTTTTACGGTCGCGAGCGATGCGTCGATTCGCTACGGGCTCGGGGCGGTCAAGGGCGCCGGGCGCATGGCGATCGAGGCCATGATAGCGGTGCGCGATAGCGGTGGGGCCTTCCGTGATCTCTTTGACCTGTGCTTGCGAGTGGACGCGCGCAAAGCCAATCGCCGCGTCTTGGAAGCGCTGATTCAAGCCGGCGCCATGGATGGCCTGGGGCCGGATCGCGGATGGCTGTTGGCAACGCTCGCCCCGGCCATGCAGACCGCGGGGCAAAGCGTCAAGGACCGCGCCTCGGGCCAGCATGACCTCTTCGGGTTTTCGACCGAGGCGGCGGCGGAGACGCTGGGACAGGGTGATCCGAAAGCGCTGAGGTGGTCGGATGACCAGCGGCTTGCGGGGGAACGCGAGACGCTGGGTTTATACTTGAGCGGACATCCCATCGATCGCTACGAGGATGAGCTGAATGGGCTGGTGAGCTGCCGCTTGCGCGATCTTAGACCGGGCACGCGGCGGATCGGCGGGCTGGTTTTGGCCTTGCGGCACACGGACAGGGGGCGCGGCCGCATAGCGATCGCGACGCTCGACGATCATAGCGCGCGCATCGAGGTGGTGGTCTATCCGGAAACGCTGAAACGTTATGCAGCGGTGTTGGTCAAGGACCGCGTGCTTATCGCGGAAGGCGCCTGCAGAGTCGATGAAGTGACCGATGCCCACACCTTGGTCGCAGAAAGGCTGTTGGATTTACCCCAGGCGCGGGCAGCCTATGCCAAGGGGTTAGTAGTAAGCACCGATGCGGCGCGGATCGCCAATGAAGGGATCACGGAGCTGCAACGGCTGCTTGAGACCCATCGAAACGGCCGCTGTCCGGTCTTTATCGAGTATCGGGGCGAAGGGGCAAGCGGCCGTCTGCGCTTGGGCGACGCCTGGCGTGTGGATCTCAGTGACGCCTTGCTGGAAAAGCTTCGCGCGCTCTTCGAGGGCGGCCAGGTCACTATCGACTACGGGTTGGAAGCGAGCGCCGCTTCGCCGTAGGCCACCCTTAAACACGTGCCCGAGCCCGAGGTGCATCAAGCCCTCATCCGATCATTGCTCGGAGGCTGTATATCGGGTAACTTAAAAAATTCTCACCCCGGCAGCGGCGATGAATCTTAACTTCCTGGACTTTGAACAGCCGATCGCGGAGCTCGAGGCGAAGATCGAGGAGCTGCGCCTTTTGAGTGATGAGTCGGCCATCGATATCAGCGAGGAAATCCAGCGGCTCCAGGCGCGCTCGAAGGAACTGACCAAGTCGATATTTTCGTCCTTGACGCCGTGGCAGATCTCGCGCATCGCCCGTCACCCGCAACGTCCCTACACGCTGGATTACGTGAAGCGGATCTTTACTGAGTTCCATGAGTTGCATGGCGATCGCGCTTTCGGTGACGACGCCGCCATGGTGTGCGGAGTCGCGCGTTTCGAAGGCGAGCCCGTGGCCGTTATCGGGCAGCAGAAAGGGCGAACCACCGCGGAGAACCTGCAGCGAAATTTCGGCATGCCCCGGCCGGAGGGCTACCGCAAGGCCTTGCGGGTGATGCGGCTGGCGGAGAAATTCAAGCTGCCGTTGCTCACGTTTATCGACACCCCCGGCGCCTACCCCGGTATCGACGCGGAGGAGCGTGGCCAGAGCGAAGCGATTGCGCGCAATTTATTCGTGCTGGCCGGGTTGCAGACACCCATCATTGCCACCGTGATCGGAGAAGGCGGTTCCGGGGGCGCGCTCGCTATTGGCGTCGCGGACCGGATGTTGATGCTCGAATACAGCACCTATTCAGTGATCTCGCCCGAGGGCTGTGCGTCGATTCTATGGAAGAGCGGCGAGATGGCGGAAAAAGCGGCGGAGGCCATGGGAATAACCTCCGCGCGCCTGCTGGAGCTGGAATTGATCGACGAGATGGTGCCCGAGCCGCTCGGGGGGGCGCATCGGGCGATCGACGATATGGCCGAGCGGCTTAGACAGGTTCTCATCGACAACCTGAGCAGGTTGCGAAAGCTCGATAACGGCGATCTCCTTAGCGGACGCCGGCACCGCTTGATGAGCTTCGGCCAGACGAAGGACAAACAGTAGCTTACTCCCCGCGTTGGTGTGATCCGCTTTTCACCCGAGGCCTTACGCGCGGTGCTGGTAGCCTTGCCGAAAGCCACGGCGTACTGGATAGCCTTTAGCGGCGGACAGGACTCGCGTGTATTGCTGCATGCCTTAGCCGCGCTGCGCAATGCACTCGAGGCACCGCTTCAGGCGGCCCATGTCAATCATGGGCTGCACCCCGGCGCGCCCCGTTGGGCACAATCTTGTACCGAGGTGTGCGAGCACCACGCTATTCCGTTATCCGTGGTCCAACTCGATGCGCGGCATCCAGACGGCAGCAGTCCGGAGGCGTGGGCTCGCGAGAGGCGCTATCGGGCCCTGCAAGCACTCATGCACGAGGGCGAAATGATGCTGACGGCGCACCACCGCGACGACCAAGCCGAAACCCTGTTGATGCAACTGCTGCGGGGATCGGGACCTCGAGGCCTCGCGGGGATGCCCCCCCTGGTGCGGTGGGGGGCGGGCTGGCTCGCGCGGCCTTTACTCACCTTCGATCGCGCCGATCTCGCGGTCTATGCCGAGACTCACCTATTGGGCTGGGTCGAAGACCCGAGCAACACCGATACGCGCTATGCGCGTAATTTCTTACGCCATGCGGTGTTGCCGGTACTGAAGACACGCTGGCCAAGCCTGGGGGCGACGCTCGCACGCGCGGCCGTGTGGCAGGCGGAGGCCGCGGCGCTCATCGACGAGATCGCGGAACAAGATCTGGCGCGGGCCGCATCCGGAGCGCCCGCGGCGGTCTCCGTCTCGCGCTTACGGCGCCTGCCCGAGGCGCGGCGGCGAAATGTCTTGCGCGTTTGGTTAGTCCGATGCGGCCTGCCGTCCATGACGGCGGTCCAATTACAGCAGTTGGCGGGGGAGGCCCTGGAGTGCCGATGGGATAGTAGGGCTTGCATTCGCTGGCCGGGGGGCGAGGTGCGCCGCTATCGAGACAATTTTTACGCCATGCGTCCCTTGCGCCCGCATGACGCAAATCAAGTATTCGCGTGGAACTGCGATGCGCCGCTCGCGCTGCCGCTCGGTACGCTAACGGCGGAGCGGGGCGCGGACGGTATTCGTGCCGCGGCGTGCGCTAACGATTCGGTCACGGTGCGTTTTCGACGGGGCGGAGAGCGGCTGCGGCCCTGCGGTAGTTCCCATACACGCTTGCTCAAACACTTGTTCCAGGAACAGGGGATCCCGCCGTGGCGCCGTGATCGTATTCCACTTGTCTACTTGGGTCCGCGGCTCGCCGCGGTCGCCGGGTTCTGGCGCCATCAGGCCCTAGCCGCGGATCCCGGTGAAATCGGACTATGCTTTCGGTGGGCGGAGAGCGAAGAAAATGCCGGCGCCGTTGCGGCGGATTGAATAGCTATGCATGCATCGTTGGATTCATGGTTTGGGGCTCCGAGACCGTCGCGTCGGAGGGGCCGACGTCAGCGCCCTCGATCCCGAAAGTGAAACGCACATCTCCGATATCGATCTCGCAACCGTCGCTGAGCATCGACCGCCGCACCTTCTTATCGCTGACAAACAAACCGTTGAGCGAATCCAGGTCCTTGATGGCGAAGGTGCCATCCGGGTTGCTTATGATTTCGGCGTGATGGCGCGATACGGAGCTGTCGGGGATAACCATCTCATTATTTTTCCCGCGCCCGATGCGCCAGGGCGAGGCGGCGATCACGCATCGTGTACCGGCGTCATTCTTGCGCGCCAGATAGGCGCGCGGTACGTCGATCGTGTCAGGTTCGTCGGCGCCCGGCGCCCGGTTCTGCCTGATATACATGAAGCCGCCGATGAGGGTGACCAGCCCGATCCCCGTTAGTGGATAAACCCAGGGACTGGCGGAGGCGGCATCAAGCTGCGCCGGAGGAACCGGCATCGCGGCGGACGGTATTGCGGCTTGTCCGGCTGCCTGCACAGCGGGGGCAGGCTCAGGGATCGTCACCGGTAGCGGCACCTCGATGTTCCTGCCTTGGAGCGCAACCTTCAGGGTTACCCAACGCGGTCCCGAAAGCCCCTCGGTCACCGCGGCGCTCAGATCGATGCTGATCTGTCCGCCGCTATCGATGGCCGCGTAGGGCTGCGTCATAAACCCATTGGGAAGCGAGAAGTCGCGAGGATCGGCGCGGATCAGCGCCCCGTTCGTCTCCTTGCTCAGACGCCTTAGGGCTTTCAGCGCCGGGGAAGGTTGCTCGGAACTGATATAAGCGACGCTGTATACCGACACGTTGGCATCGCGTGCCGCTGCGACCAGTTCGCTTTGATAATAGGACTCGCTGCTCGCCCCTCCGTCGGTAAAGAAAAAAAGCGCTTTTCGTACCGCGGGGTACTGACCCAGAATCCGCAACGCTTTATAGGCATCATGCTGGGTCGATTGCGAACTTTGCGGGCTGGTGAGCGTGCGGATCGCGGCGACGATATCCTTTGGAACGGACCCGATTGGGAGTGTTAAGGTTGGATTGCCGTGGAAAGTCGCCACACCCACCCGATGGTGCGGTTTGGAAAGACCGATGAGTAAGCGTATATGCTCGACGATTGTCTCGATGACGGCCAGGTTATGGAAGGTCCCGGCATCGATGAGAAAAAGAATCGCTGAGCTGCTGCCATCATAGGGGTAGTCCGTCGTGCGCGGGTTGGGTAAAGAGACGCTTTCGATCGCGGCGGTGAATCCGGTGACCGCCTCCGGGGTGAGCAGGCGATAGTCGCAATCCAGCCGCTCGCCTTGCGGTTGAGTACACGCATGCAGAAGCTGTTCGATGCGATTCGCCGCTCCGGTGTCGGCGCCTGCGTTCAGCAGCGCGCCGCCAAGCACGATCCCAAGCGCAATGCGGGCCGCCCCGATGAGGGCCGGGCGCTTGGAGGCTTTACTGCGTATGGGTTTACTCGCAGGGGACAATCTCATGGAAATCGGGTGATCATGGCTTCAAGGCCGCCCCCCGGGCCTCTTTAACCTCTCATCTCATCGCTTGACGATTCTTACGCGCCTTGGCGTCTGGCTAAACGAGGATTTTGACGATGACAGCGTCTCGGCGATCACGACTTTGGTGCCGACACCCACGTACTTTCGCAAGGTATCGATCTGCTCGTTGGTCAGCGCGATACATCCTTCCGTCCAGTTGACGTTTTGGTGTATGTCCCATTTTTGCGGTGTGAAGGCACCGATACCATGAATTCCGATCGCGCCGCCGAGCGCCGTGTTTTGCGGCGGGATCTTGTGGTATTTCTGCGCCGAGACGATGCGATCGAAGTCGTACTCCGAAATCATCCGGCCGCGAAGCCCATAGAATGCATCTTTGACATTGGGATAATTCAACTGCAAGAAGGTGTGGAATCGGCTGCTGGGCTTAATTTTTACGACCCGATAAGTACCCACCGGAGTTCTGTGATCCCCGCGGTAGTGCTTGTCGCCCGGCCCGCCGCGCCCAGAGGCCATCCGGAAGACCTTCTCGATCTTGGCGCCTCTTTTCAAGAGCAACATGCGCTCCGACTTAATGATCTCTAGTTCGTAATCGTGATGGCCGCTGCTTGCTGCCCAGACTTCCTGGATCGCAACAGCACCGGCGATCATGAGCACGAGACCAATGGTCCTCGCGATGGAACCGATTTGGCATTGTGTCATCATCTCCCTTTGTTCCGCGGTGTTCCCGCGAGCAGACCGCCGCTCACTTTAATGATCTAACAATCATTCTACTATGGGTATGTATCGAAAAACGACGTTAAACCAAGATGGTTTTTTCCGCAACAGGACGACCCGTGCCGATACCTTGCTTCGTAAACCCGCCACTCGAATGTTTCTGCAAACGTCATACCCTTTAGGACCTCGCGCGGTGGCTTTGTGGCCAGGCACAGAGCACCTATCGGCTTCTGACGTGTTTACCGGGGTCGAATTATGAGCGAATTACTACCGTCTGAGAAATATAGTCTACCCGCGTCGTCCAATTTGGTTAAAGTTGGATCGCGACGATTTCTTCACAACCTCTGAGGCGTCTAATAACCCTCGCGTTGACTGAGCATGCGCGCCAGTGTCTCGAAAACCGGCGCCTGCGAGAACCGGTAGCAAGCGATGCTCAGGGCCAGGGCCGAAAAGCCCACCAGCACCAGCAGATCGTGATAGAGAGCGAATTCCGCACCGAAGGGGGGGCTCGCCCGCGCAGCGAGCGCATGCTTCATCAAATCGACCCCGTAGCTGAAAGGATTGATTAAAACCAGCGCTTTTAGCACGCCGGGCAACTGTCCGATCGGATAGAGTGCGCCGCTGAGAAAATACATCGGAAAGATAAAGAAGTTCATCACCACCGCGAAGTCATCCAAGGCTTTGCTGAATACCGCGATGAGAGTGCCGACGCTCGCACACAGGAGCGCCGTGCACACCAATCCGCCCACGAGGAGTCCAACGTTTTGCGTGTCAGGGAGGTAGCCAAGAGGGTATAAGATCAGCATCAGCATGAGGGCTTGGGTAAGCCCCACCATGGTCGCGCTGGCGGTCCGCGCGAGGATAATGACGTAACGCGGGAAGGGTGCCACGATCAACATGCGCATCACCCCGGACTCCTTGTCGTAGACCATGGACAGGGAGGCGAGCAAGGCCCCGAACAGCATCACCATACACAGCAGACCCGGGACCAGAAACTGCCGGTAGTTGGGTGTTCCGGCAGCGCTCAGAAGGGCGTCGAAACCCGAGCCGATCACTAACAACCAGATGAGGGGCCGCACCATGGCGCTTACAAGACGCCCGCGTTGGCGCACCATGCGCGTGAGATCGCGCATTATCATGGCTTTGATCGCGCGCCACATTCTAGGATCCCGGGCGGTTAAGCCAAAGATAGACGTCGTTGAGATCGGCGCACCGAAGGTGGATCCCGCGCGTTATGTGTTTGAGGTGGGAGGGGAGATGGGACAGCGCGAAGTCCCGATCCAGGATGCGAAACTGTAAGCGCCCCTCCTCGGCCAAGGGTTCGCCGAATCGGGGAGTTAATTCCTGGGCAAATAAGGCGGGGGTTTCCGTCTCAACCTCCAGGATAAAAGACGCGACGCCGCTGACCAGAGCGGCGGGACGGCCCTGCCCGATCGTTTTGCCGCCTTTCATGAATACGATTTCGTCGCATCCCTCAACCTCATCCATGTAGTGTGTGCTGAGCATAAGAGTCGAGCCTTCTTCAGTGCGCAGACGGTGGAGGAAGCGCCAGATCTGGCGGCGGTTGATGACATCGAGCCCAATGGTGGGCTCATCCAGAAACAGGATCGGCGGCCGGTGCAAGACCCCGCGCGCGATATCGAGGGCGCGCCGCATCCCGCCGGACAGAGTGGACACCGGGGCGTGACGTTTCTCCGTCAGATCGAATAGCTTCAGCAACTCTTCGCCGCGCTGGCGCGCAATCCGCGGCGAGAGACCCGCCAGCGCCGCGGCGAAGCGCAGGTTTTCTACCACCGTAAGCGTACGGTCCAGCGCAGATTCTTGAAACACTACCCCGATCGCCCGGCGAACCGCAACGGGCTGGCGAACAACCTCATAACCGCCAACCCACGCGTGACCCGCACTCGGTCGCACCAGCGTGCTCAGCATGTGCAGGGTGGTGGTTTTCCCGGAACCGTTGCGCCCCAGGAGTCCGAAGAACGACCCTTGCGCAACGGACAGATCCAGCGCATCGACGGCTAGCAAACACCCATAGGACTTGCTTAGACTGCGGGTTTCGATGGCAAGGGCATTCGGCATCGTCTAAGAGTTTGTGAAAAAACTGTCGCGAGCGAAGGGAGGTCGTGTTCCGCCGGAGCACAGGAACCGCAGTGTATACGGAAATACATGAGGATTCCGAGCACCGCCGGAACGCGAGATCCCGAGCGCAGTAGGTTTTTTCACAAACTCTAAGTAGGTGGTGCTAAAAAACTAAGGGACCCGAAGGTCCCCTAGTGATTGACACGTCGTTGCCGATCCTCTAGCGATTGTAAATGTACATCGTCACTTCAAAACCGAAACGAAGGTCGACGAAATCAGGTGTTTCCCAGATCATTTGTCTTCTCCTTTACTTGGTTAATGAATAATGCCATCAGGATAAACTAGGCTAGATTGTGCTACTCATGCTTTATGCCAACGTTACGCACGCGGCGTTGGCCGCTACAGATATTCAATAATTCAATTATATACGAATTCACCCAGCGGCGATCAAGCCCGCGGATCGAATCCATGGCCGGAGTGCTTGGTTCAAATAAACCAGGGTCGTGGTTAATATGAGCCTAACGGTGGGGTATTATCACGCATGCTACGATCGCTACGCGGGTTATTGTTGACTTACGAGCTGGCCTTGCTGCTGTTGGTCATCGTCACCGGTGCGTTGGGCGGACTGTCGGTGTATTTTTGGCGCGAAGCGTCCACGGAGTCCTTGCGCCTGAACCGTTTGACCCACATCATGCATCACGTGCGGAGCGATTTGTTTCGGCAGATCCGCGAAGTGACCCGCGCGCGGCTCATGGAGGAAGCCGCTGCCCTCGCCTTGTACTCGCGTTACTCGCGGCGCATCGACGACAAATTCGATGCCTTGCGCCAGCGGAGCACCTCGCGCGCTGAAGCGCTGGCCATCCAGCGGATGCAACGTGCCTACCGGGTGATCCAACAGGATATGAATAACATCTTCGGTGATCCGTATGCCGCGAGCCAGTTGGGACGTCTGCGGATCCTTGAGTCGGATCATGAACAACAGCTCGTCGGCGGCTTTGAAACCGCTTTCCATGCCTTTGATAAGCTATTAACCAGCGAACATGCCGTCTTGAATCGCCGCGTCGGCGAGTGGGTGCGGCTGACGCCGGTGCTGATGCCGCTTCCCATCCTGCTGGCCGCGGTCCTGGTTTTGTTATCGCGCTTGAGCCTGCAACACCGATTCGTCTCGCCGATGGCGCGCCTTATCGAAGGGTCGCGGCTGTTGAGCGCTGGCGCCCTCGACCACAAGATTTCGGCGGCCGGGGTGGAGGAGGTGCAACAACTCGCGCTGGCGATCAACCACATGGCGTCGGAACTGGCCACGAGCCGGGATGCGCTCGTCGAGCGAGAGTGCCAGGCAGCGTTGGGGGCGCTCGTGCCCGTGATCGCGCACAACATTAGAAACCCGCTTGCAAGTATCCGCGCGAGTGCGCAATTACTCGATTGCGTTGAAATGCGCGAGGAGATCCACGAGGTTAAGCAGGCGGTCATAGAGACGGTCGATCGTCTCGGCCGCTGGGTCACCGCGCTCGTATCGTATCTGCATCCGCATAAGCTCAACCGGACCCGCGCGAGTCCGAGCCGCATGCTCGCGACGGCGCTCGGTCTATTGGCGGCCAGGATCGCCGGCAAGGGATTGCGGCTCGATGCGCGCTACCCCGATGATGAGCCGGAGGTGTGGGCCGATGCCGATCTGATGGAACAGGCCTTATTCGGGCTCTTGTCCAACGCCGTCGATGCCTCACCCGTGGGAGGCCGGTTAACGGTGGCGACGCACGGCGAGAGAAACTGCTTTGTCTTGAGCATCGATGACGAAGGACCGGGCATGCCCTTCGACCCGGAGGCCGACGGTTTGACGCCTGGACCCTCGACCAAGCGCTATGGAACCGGGCTTGGGATCCCATTTGCCTTTAAGGTCTGCAACGCCCACGGGTGGAAGCTTGCCTTCAGCACCAAGCCGGCGAGCGGGACCCGGGTCACGATCGAAGCGCCTTTGGGCGGGAGTGATTTAAGCGTATGAGCGAGCGGCTGAGCCAAACGCGGGAACCCGAAGCGCCGCCGGCGCCGGTACGAGTGCTGATCGTGGATGACGAAACCTTGTTCGCTCGGGCCGTCGAGAAACGCTTAGCCAAGGAGGGCTATGCGCCGATGGTGGCTGGCACCCTCGAAAAGGCGCGGCACCTGTTGCAAACCGCGGATCCGCAGGTCATCTTGCTCGATGTGCGCCTGCCGGACGGATCGGGTCTCGAATTCTTGAGCGAGTTGCGCCAGCACAAGGCGCCGGAGCTGCCGGTGGTGGTCTTGTCCGCCTACGGGGAGATCGAGGACGCGGTGGCCGCGATGAAGTTGAGGGCCTCGGACTATCGCAAGAAACCCATCGATCTGGATGAACTGCTGATCACCTTGGACAAGGTCTTGGGGGACTCTCAGCTCGCCCGTGCGCTGGAGTATTCACGCGCCCGGGAACACCATGCCCGCGAGGAGGTATGTTTACTGGGAGAGCATCCGGCGATCGTGAAGATCCGCGGGCAGGCCCAGCGGCTGGGGGCGCTCTGCACCACGGCAGCGGCGATCCCGCCGACGATCCTGATTCTAGGAGAGACCGGCACCGGCAAGGATCTGGTAGCGCGCCTGCTGCATAGCACCAGCGTAAGGCGCGAGCGACCATTCGTGCACGTCGATTGCGCCGCCTTGCCGAAGGATCTCATCGAAGCGGAGCTTTTCGGACATGAAAAAGGGGCGTTTACGACTGCCCTTACCGCTAGGACCGGGCTCATCGAGGCAGCCGAAGATGGGGTCGTGTTCCTAGATGAGATCGGTGAGCTTCCCGTCGATCTGCAATCTAAATTGCTCGCCGTGCTGGAACGGCGCAGCACCCGGCGGATTGGTAGTACGCGCGAGCGGACCGTATCGGCATGGTTTATCGCGGCCACCAACCGCGATCCTGAGCAAATGATGGCGGCCGGAGCGTTACGCAATGATCTCTATTACCGGCTCAACGTTCTGTCGATCCACGTGCCGCCGTTACGGGCGCGCGCTGATGACGCCGTGGCGCTGGCCGATCATTTCGCGCGGCAAGTCGCCAAGCGCTACGGGCTGCCCGCGCCGACGATCACTGTCCCGGCCGGCAGACTTTTGCGGGAATACGCCTGGCCAGGCAATATTCGAGAGCTCAAACATCTCATCGAACGGGTGGTGCTCCTGACCGGGGGAGGTACCGTGAACGCCGAGGATCTCATGCTGCCCGGGCTTTCCGGGGAGCGAGGCCGAGAGCGGATCGCCGCGATCGAGGGCCTGACATTAGCCGCGGCCGAACGGCTCCTCATCGAGCAAGCGCTCAGCCGCACCGGTAACAATGTCTCCGAGACTGCCCGTCAATTGGGCGTCACGCGCATGGCCATCCGGTATCGCATGAAAAAATATGGTTTTCTGGACGCTTAGAGCTGCGGAGCGAAGAAATGCCGCTCGGGCGGCGCGGCCAATCTGCGCTATAATTCGTTTACGGGTAGGGGGACCAAGATGGACAAGACAATGCGCACTGATCTTGAGGCCGCGGCTTTTCGCCGGCTTTTGGATCATTTCCGTACACATACCGAGGTTCAAAATATCGATCTGATGAACCTGGCCGGTTTCTGCCGCAACTGTTTATCGAAGTGGTACCGTGAGGCTGGGGAGGAACGCGGCGTCGAAATCAGCGATGAAGCGGCGCGGGAAATCATCTACGGGATGCCGTATCGCGACTGGAAGGCCAAGTATCAAAAAGAAGCGGCGCCCGAGAAGCTCGCCTCCTTCGAGCAGTCGCCGGCGAAGCACGACCATTAAAGGACGGCCTCCGAACCATCCGCCCCGCCGGCCGCCTTTTGCCGAGCTTCCTTAGAGGTTTTTTCACAAGCTCTTAGTACAGCGCCGAGGACATCAACGCGCGATAGCGCCTTACCAAGGGGTCCTGTGGCCCGAGCAGGGTAAACACGTCCACGATGGCTTTGCGCGCACCATCGTCGCGGTACCTGCGGTCCCGGCGGATGATCTCCATCAGCTGCTCCAGGGCGGGATCGAACCGGCCACCCGTGATTAAACGGACGCTGAGCTGATAACGTGCCTCGCAATCGCCGGGATCGGCATCGATAAGCTGCCGCAGCGTCGCTTCCTCGGGCGCCGCGTGGGCCACGCGCGCGAAATCGATGCGGATCCTCAGCGCGCTGATGTCCTCGTCCAATTGGCGCTGGGCGGGGAGGTCCGCGATGATTTCGTGAGCTGCTTCAAAACGGCCCCGTTGGACGAGTACGCGGGCTAGATCCGGATGCAGGCGTTGGTTGTCCGGGTCAATCGCAAGCGCCTGCCGCAGCAACCGTTCGGCGGCGTCGGCGTCGCCGCGCGCGAGGGCCGCCGCGGCCGCCGCGCGTTGGCGATCGGATTCGCGCTCAATGTGGCGGTCCAAAAGGCCACGGATCAAGCTTTCCGGCTGCACGCCCAAGAATTCGTCGATGACTTCCCCGTTTTTATAGAGCTTGACGGCGGGGATGCTTTGTATGCGGTGCTCCAGTGCGAGGCGCTGATTTTTATCCGTATCAACCGTCGCGACCACGACCTGGCCCTGATACTCTTGTCCCAGTTTGGCCAGGATCGGCGAGAGGACGCGGCAGGGCGCGCACCACGGCGCCCAAAAGTCCACGAGCACGGGAATGACCCGGGACCGTTGCCGCACCTGCACGTCAAAATTATCTTGATTAACTTCAATCACGTTCGCAGGACTACTCATTGCATCTTTCAGCGTGTTCGGCACACTCCGGGTATTTTATACTACCTGTGGCGACCCCGGCGTAATCGCAAGACCGAGCTTTCCGACGCAATGACGATGCAACCGCATCTTCGCCGACGCGTAGCGCGCTTTCCAACTCCGACGGCTGCTTGTACCCTTAGCGCCATGGAAATCAACGTGACGAAGATGCACGGGCTGGGCAACGACTTTGTGTTGGTCGATGGTCTATCCTCGGGTATCTCATTATCACCTGAGCAGATCATACGGATCGCCGATCGACGTTTGGGCGTGGGCTGCGATCAGGTGTTGCTGGTCGAGCGGCCTAGGCATTCGGGGGTCGATGCCAATTACCGGATCTTTAACGCCGACGGCGGCGAGGTTGAGCAGTGCGGTAACGGATCGAGGTGTGTCGCGCGCTACCTGCGGAATACGGGTTGGGTGGATCGAGACGCCATGATCGTGGAAACGCTTGCGGGGATCAGTCATCTTTATTGCCAAGACGATGGGCAAGTCCGGGTCGATATGGGGACGCCCCGTCTGGCGCCCGCGGAGATACCGTTGCTCGCGGAGCGCGAGGCCGACACCTATGAAATTGAGGTCAACGGTGGCCGGGTGAGCGTGGCCGCGGTCTCGATGGGGAATCCCCATGCGGTGCTTCGCGTCCCGGACACCGACCGGGCGCCGGTCGGCGAGCTCGGTCCGGCGATCGGTAAGCATTGGAGATTTCCGCAAGGCGCCAATGTCGGTTTCATGCAGGTCATCGACGCGGGCCATATTCGCCTGCGAGTCTTCGAGCGCGGCGCCGGTGAAACGCCCGCCTGCGGCACCGGGGCGTGTGCCGCCGTGGTCGCGGGGAGACGGCTCGGTTTATTGGATCCCGATGTGAACGTGGTCTTACCTGGCGGGCAGTTGACGCTTCGGTGGCAGGGCGCCGGGCAGGATGTATGGATGACGGGACCCGCGACGAAGGTTTTCGATGCGCGCATGACGTTATGACGAGAAAAGACCCGTTGCGGATCGGAGAGGGCTCTGATGCCGTGGTCGCTGCGTACCTGAAAGCGCATCCGCAGTTTTTCGTTGAGCATCCGGCTGTCTTGGCCGAGATCGCCGTGCCCCATGTGACGGGCGAGGCGGTGTCGCTGGTCGAGCGCCAGGTGGCCGCCTTACGCGAACAGTACCGGCGGCTTGAGAATAAGTACCGTGAGCTATTAACGATTGCGGCGGAGAACGACGATCTGCGGCGGCGTTTGCATAAACTGACGATCAAGCTCCTCGGGAGCGATGACATCAAGGCAACGATCGCTGCGCTCTATCAAGCCTTGGTGGAGGATTTTCGGGCCGACTTTGTGGCCCTCAAAGTGTTCGCCGCGCCGCGGCCGGTCAACGGCGAGCCGGTGCCGGAGTTCCTTGGCCGTGAAGCCGCCGAACGGAACGTGTTCGCCGCACTGATCGCCGGAATGCACCCGCTATGCGGAGGGCTTGAGCCCTCGCAACGAGATGCCTTGTTCGGCGCCGCGCGGGGAGAGAACGGTTCCGCCGTTCTGTTGCCGCTCGCGCGCCGCCGGTGGAGCGGGGTGCTCGGCGTTGGCAGCTTCGATCCGCGCCGCTACGATTCCGGCATGGGGGTCGATTTTCTCGCTCAGCTTGCCGAGGTGGTGAGCCAGATCATCGATCCTTGGATAGCGGATTGATCGCGGACATGGCAACGGATCGATGGGAGGTCACGGTCATGGCGTTTCTAGCGGGTCTACAACAACGCTCGCCGCATACCCAGGCCGCTTATCGCCGGGATCTCGGCGGCTTTACGCACTATTGCCGCCGGCAGAAAATCACAAGTCCCGAAGCAATCGATGAGAAGTGCGTGCGCGATTTCGTGTCCTGGCGCCACCGCGGCGGTATCAGCGGCAAGAGCCTGCAACGCTGCCTGTCGGCGCTGCGCGCTTATTGCGAGTTCCTGGGGTACGAAGGCTGCTTGACGCGAAATCCGGCCAAGGCGGTGCGCGCGCCCAAGGCGGCGCGCAAACTGCCGAAGCTCTTGGACGTAGACCAAGCCGGGCGTCTGCTCGCCATCGGCGCGACCGACCCGCTCGCGCTTCGCGATCGCGCGCTGCTCGAGCTACTGTACTCCTCGGGGCTCCGGGTGTCCGAGCTGGTCGGATTGAACGTGCATGATCTCGATCTGCGCGAGCGTGAGGTGCGGGTGAAAGGCAAAGGCAATAAACACCGCATTGTCCCGGTGGGCCGATACGCCATCGAGTCATTGCGCGCCTGGTCGGCGGCTCGGGCGGAATTGGCCGGCGCGGAACAAGCGGCGGTATTCGTGAATCGCCGTGGCGGGCGTATCAGCGTGCGCTCGGTGCAATATCGGGTATTGCGATGGGGCCTATCCCAGGGCATTGACCGGCGCGTGCATCCGCATATGTTGCGCCATTCCTTTGCCAGTCATCTCTTGGAGTCGAGCGGTGATCTGCGGGCCGTGCAGGAGCTCCTGGGCCATTCCAATATCAGCACGACACAGGTGTACACGCATCTCGATTTCCAGCATCTGGCGCGGGTCTATGACGCTGCGCATCCACGGGCACGCCGCCGCTGAGAGTTGACCGAGTCCGCGGGCTACGCGTTCTCGCGCCGAGTGTTGTAGAATTCGCCTCTCTCCAACCAACCCGTTTCGATGGATAAGATCCATGGCATGGCCCCGCTTCGAAGGTACGACCATACTCTCCGTGCGCCGGGGGAGCCGCGTCGTGATCGGCGGGGACGGGCAGGTATCGTTTGCCAATACGGTCATGAAAAGCAACGCGCGTAAGGTGCGGCGTATGTACAACGATCGCATCTTGGCCGGTTTTGCGGGCGGAACCGCGGACGCGTTTACCCTATTCGAGCGTTTCGAGGGCAAGCTGGAAAAACACCAAGGCAACCTCACGCGCGCGGCGGTCGAGCTTGCCAAAGACTGGCGTACCGACCGGGCCTTGCGGCGCTTGGAGGCGCTACTGGTCGTGGCGGATACAAAGACCTCGCTCGTCATTTCCGGAACGGGGGATGTGATCGAGCCCGAAGGCCATGTGATGGCCATCGGATCGGGCGGACCCTACGCCAAGGCGGCGGCGACGGCGCTTTTGCAGCACACCGAATTGGGGGCCCGCGCCATCGTGGAAGCGGGGCTCCGGATCGCCGCCGAGATCTGCATTTACACCAACGCCAACCTGACGGTCGAGGAACTGGAAGCGGAAAGTGACTGAGCCTGATGAATTCGTATGAGTGAATTAACCCCGCGGCAGATTGCCGCCGAGTTGGATAAACATATCATCGGTCAGGCGGCCGCCAAGCGGGCCGTGGCGATCGCGCTGCGCAATCGCTGGCGGCGCATGCAGGTGAGCGGCGATTTGAGGAACGAGATCACGCCCAAGAATATCTTGATGATAGGCCCCACCGGGGTAGGCAAGACCGAGATCGCTCGGCGTCTCGCGAAGCTTGCCCAGGCGCCGTTTATCAAAGTCGAGGCGACGAAGTTTACCGAGGTCGGTTATGTGGGGCGGGACGTGGAAACGATCGTCCGCGATCTGGTCGATGTGGCGGTTAAGATGATCCGCGAAGGGGCCATGGCGGGCGTGCGGCGCGCGGCGGAGGCGGCAGCCGAGGAGCGGATCCTGGACATTCTGTTACCGGGAGCGCGGATCAGCGGGACACTCGATCACGCGAATGCCGACGAAGGATCGACGACGCGTGATCGCTTTCGCCAGATGTTGCGCAACGGTACGCTGGATGAGCGGGAGATCGAAGCCGAGCTGAACGCCCCGCGCATCGGGGTCGAGATCATGGCGCCCCCGGGCATGGAAGAGATGACGGGCCAGCTCCAATCGATGTTTCAAAACCTGGGGAGCGGTCGTACGCGCACCCGGAGGTTACATGTCGCCGAGGCACGCAAGCTCCTCGTGGAGGAGGAAGCGGCCAAGCTCATCAACGAAGATGAAATTAAATCCCAGGCCATTCAAAGAGCGGAGCAGCATGGCATCGTCTTCCTGGACGAGATCGACAAGGTGGCCCGGCGTTCGGAATTTAGCGGCCCGGACGTATCTCGCGAGGGCGTGCAGCGCGATTTATTACCCCTGGTGGAAGGTTGCACGGTTTCCACCAAGTACGGGATGGTGAAGACCGACCATGTCCTATTCATCGCTTCGGGGGCTTTTCATCTTTCCAAGCCCTCGGATCTCATTCCCGAGCTGCAAGGACGCTTACCCATCCGTGTCGAGCTCGACGCCCTTACAGTACAAGATTTCGTGCGTATACTGACCGAGCCGGATGCCTCGTTGACCGAGCAATACATCGCCTTGATGGCGACGGAAGGAGTGAGCATGCGTTTCGCCGAGTCGGGGATAGCACGCATCGCCGAGGTCGCCTGGCAGGTCAATCAAAGGACGGAGAACATCGGGGCAAGGCGCCTGCACACCGTGCTCGAGCGCTTGCTAGAGACCGTCTCTTATAGCGCCGGGAGCGGCGAGGTTGTAGATGTGGACATCGACGCCGCCTACGTCGATGGGCAACTGGGCGAGCTCGCCGGCGACGACGACATCGCGAGATATATCTTATAACAGCCTGCGCGATGGCTGAAAAACCCTTTCCGGCCGAGATCAAATTGCACCGCCAATCGCGTGTGCTCGAGATCACGTTCAACGACGGCAATCGTTTTGATCTGCCGTGTGAGCTATTGCGCGTCTATTCGCCCTCGGCGGACGTCAAAGGCCACGGCCCGGAGACGGCCGTGCTTCAGACCGGGAAAGAGCAGGTCAACATCACGCTCATCGAACCCGTGGGCAACTACGCCGTAAGGCTCAGCTTCGATGACGGGCATGCCACCGGGCTCTATTCCTGGAGTTATTTGTATGATCTTGGAATGCATAGGGACCGTTACTGGATGAAGTACTTGGACGCATTACGGGAAGCGGGTTACCAGCGCCGCTCGGCGTCCGCATGAGCGAGGCCACGGATTTTGGTTTTCAAAGGATCCGCGGCGAGGAAAAAGCACGGCGAGTCGCCGGCGTGTTTGCCTCGGTGGCGCCGCGCTATGATTTGATGAACGATTTGATGTCCGGAGGGGCGCATCGGCTGTGGAAGCGCTTCGCCGTCGCCGTCGCCGGTATCAAACACGGCGAACGGATCTTGGACCTGGCCGGGGGCACCGGCGATGTGAGCGCCTTGATCGGGCCCGAGGTGGGTCCCGGGGGGCGGGTCGTTCTCTCCGACATCAATGGCCCCATGTTGCGGCTCGGCCGCGATCGCCTTCTCGATCGCGGCCTGGCAAGCAATGTCGATGTCGTGCTTGCCAACGCCGAGCAACTGCCGTTTCCCGAGGACAGCTTCGATGCCATCCTGATCGCGTTCGGCTTGCGCAATGCGACGGCGAAGGAGCGCGCGCTGGCGTCGATGCATCGCGTGTTGCGTTATGGAGGGCGCGTGGTGATCCTGGAGTTTTCCCGCCTCGTGGTTCCACTACTGCAAAGCGTCTACGATCTGTATTCGTTCAAAGTGATTCCGGTGCTGGGACAACTGATTGCCGGTGATAAAGCGAGTTATCGCTACCTCGTCGAGTCGATCCGGATGCACCCCGATCAAGAGACCTTGAAGGCGATGATGAGCGACTCCGGATTTGAGCTTACGAGTTACTATAACCTCAGTGGCGGGATCGTTGCGGTGCATCGCGGGTACAAGCTTTGACGGGAGTCGCCGGCGCACGTCTCCCGCCCGCGCTGCTAAGCTTAATGGAGCGAGTGTTGGGATCGCTGTTGCGGCTCGACCCGGAGGCGCTTGAGCGCGTGGCGGCTATGGAAGGAAAAACCATTGCCGTGGAGCTGGCGGGCCTCGGGCAGACGATCTATCTCTCGCCGGGAGCGGCCGCGATTCGGCTGCGCGCCGATCATTCAGGCGAGGTGCATGTGCGGCTCCGGGGCACGCCGCTCGGGCTGCTAGCGATGAGCGCCGACACCGAGGGCGCGAGCGTCGCGAGCGGTGTCGAGATCATCGGCGATGTCGCGCTTGGCAGGCACCTGCAGTCGCTCCTTGCGTCGTTTAGCGTGGATTGGGAGGAATTGCTCTCCGGTTACCTCGGCGATGTCGCCGCGCATCAACTCGGAAACGGGGGACGCGCGGCCGCGCAGTGGCTTGCCGAGACGCGCGCGACGCTCGAGCGCGACATCGCCGAGTACCTCCGCAATGAGGCGGAGTTGTTACCGGAGCGATGGCAGATCCGGCAGTTCTTGGCCGATGTCGATGAGTTGCGCAGCGACATCGATCGCCTGGACGCGCGGATCAAGCGGCTGAGGGGGCGCCTAGGAAGGGCGGCAGAGGAACGGCCGGCGTGATCGGCATCGGCCAAGTGCTGCGCTTGCTGGTGATCCAGCGGGTAC
>JALZJW010000036.1 GCA_030859565.1 Pseudomonadota bacterium | reverse complement strand
AGCGAAGAATGCGTGAAGGAAGGTGGGGGAGGTGGGGCAGGTGGGTGATCGGTCTACTCTTGTTTTCTCTCCTAGCGATCGGCATCGTTTCCTATACGCTTTGGTACAAGTTGTTTCGCAACGTCGATCAGCCTCCGTTTGCCAATACGGAAGAACTCTTTAAGTACGGGTCCATCGGGAACGAAAATAATAGCGGCTTACCTTACTGGATCTGGCTGGTTCTACCCAAGATGTTTCCCCAATACCTGCCGGGCGTTGGGGCTTATTCGTCCTTCGGTTTTTCATGGGAGCCGGGTCAACCACTTCCGGTGGGGCTCTCTAATAAAACGATCGGTTTTCCCAGAGTTACATTCAATTGTGCTCTTTGTCATACGGCGCGCTACCGGCTGCATGAGGTAGAGCCGCCGGTGCTGGTGGCGGGAGGTCCCGCGCATACCGTCAATATATTAGCCTATCAAAGCTTCCTCACCCACACTGCGAAGGACGCGAAATTCAATGCGAGCGCCATCTTGCATGAAATCGGTTTGATTTATGATTTATCCTGGCTCGATCGTTTGTTGTACCGTTTTGCGATTATTCCGACGGCCCGAAAAGCCATGCTCCGGTTCGGCGAATCACAGAGCTGGATGGACGCACCTGTCGAGGGTGGTATGGAGCGACCGGAGTGGGGGCGCGGGAGGATCGATCCGTTCAACCCGGTCAAGTTCGGTATTCTGGAAATGAACACGGATACAACAATCGGAAATTCGGTGATGGTGCCTCTATGGAATATGCGGGCCCGTCAGGGTAAGGCCTTGCATTGGGACGGCTTGAACACGAGTTTGCGTGACGTGGTGGTCAGCTCGGCCGTCGGGGACGGTATGGATTACAAGGGTTATGAAAACGGTGCGCGTGAAACCTTGGACGAAATACAAGAATGGTTACTGGATCTACCCGCACCCCAATCGCCCTTTGTTAGCGGAAAGGCCGGTCCGGGATATGAGCTTGACCAGGAACAAGTCAAGGCCGGTGAAATAATCTTCCGCGCCAATTGTGCGATCTGCCATGCTAAGGATGGCCAACGCAACGGAACCGTGATCTCGGTCGAGGAGGTGGGTACCGATCGGAATCGTGTGGATATGTGGACCGCCGAGGCGGCTCAGCGTTATAACGCGTACCAAGCTGATTATGATTGGGGTTTCGACGGGTTTCGCGATCGCAACGGTTATGTGGCGATATATCTGGACGGCGTTTGGTTGCGGGGGCCGTACCTGCATAACGGTTCGGTACCAACGCTGCGGGATTTACTGAGGAAACCGGAAGACCGGCCCAAGATCTTCTACCGTGGCTACGATGTCTACGATCCGATGAACGGCGGATTCATCAGTCAGGGAAAGCAGGCCGAAGCGGTCGGATCAAGACACGACGTCAGCTTACCCGGTAACGGCAATCAAGGCCATTTATTCGGCACCGATCTGACGGAATCCGACAAGTCCGCGTTATTGAGTTACTTGAAGACTTTGTGAGCTCGGCTCTTATGAGTTCCTTACACAGGATTAGACCGTGACGCCATTCGGTATCCTTCGAGGATTCATGAGATCATAGCTGACTGGGCGGGTACGGTTGGCCTTGTCGATTTGCGCTGCGATCCCCTCGAGCTCATCCCGGTAACGTTGGATCACGGCACGTGCTTCGGGGTCAAACCGCCTCGGCTTATATTGGCCGATACGATTCACCCGGAAATTCGTTAGGAAAAAAGTCCATGTTTGTGAGTTAGCGGCACGGAAAGCCGGCTGGATCGCCATCAACTCGGCTGCATCCGGCTGCGATGCCTTGCCGGAGGGTGGTGGCACGTAGCCTGAGTAAGGCATATTGGGTACAAACCCCGGGTACCGATACTGGTGGAAATGGATTGAGGAATGGTGGGCGGTACAGATAAACAGGATATGACCCAGCGTCTCCGATAGTTCCCCGACGGACTCCATGCGTCCGGGGAAACCCCGAATTCTACCGCGATCGTGGGCGCTGATATCATGCGCCCAAGCCTGGAGTTCATTATCCTCGATAACATCCCGATCGGAATGATAATAGAGCGCAACATACTCTTTGGCAAAATCCTGTATCGCATTCCATAATAAGATCCCGTCGTCACGGTAGGGATAGAATAGCCCGGGGTTGTCCACTTGGCGGTCTGCAATATCGTTCGGAAAGGCGGAGGCTTTGAAGTCAAAACTGGTCATGGCATCGGCCATACATTGCAGGGTTGCCTCATAATCACCGGCGAACAATTCGCCGAATCGGCCGGGCCGCCCTTTTCGATTCTTAAGAAAGGTGTGCTGATGGTTCACGTTGAGCGTATATTGCAGATGCGGGTCCAGCAAAACATGGAGGGGATGCCGCCGATAGAGCTGCCGACGCGAAGCCATGATGATGGCTTCCATGACATAATGGATCCGCGTCGCGTGGGTATAGAGTATGTGGTGGTTGCCGTCGGCTATTTGCGCAAACGTCTTGGCCATCAACCAGAGATTGCCGTCTTTGGGCGTGTATATCGGGTTGTCCGTGCCTGGTTTTTGATGCAGCTGAATCGCGATGGGGCGCAAGATGCCGTCCGGCCGCATAAATAAAACCACGATAGGTGCTGCGGTGTGTTGTTTCCGACCTCCGTCAATGGTTCCCGGGTTTTTCCGCAGGATCTCCAAGACCGCGTAGTCCAGGACATACAGGCGCTTTTGCGCGATCGCCGTCGCGTAGTCAAAGTCCTCAACCTGTTCGGCGAAAACGCGTTGGATCTCATGCTCGGACAGGTTTCCCGGAAGCCGTTGTTGCTCGGTTACCGCACGCAACGCTACCGGATTGACCCCCATGACGCGTTGTAAACCGAATATCTTGTCGTCCTGGAAATTGTTTACTAAGTCCGGATCGGGTTGTGGGGCCAACGGGTAGAACACATAGTCTCGATATCGATCGAGACCTCGGCCTACCAGGTAACGCAACACGGTGACGGTGATATTGGGTAGGTTGGGTATCAGCCATAGCAGATTCATGCTGAGCCGGAACCAGTAGAGCGGCCCGGGTCTTTCCCGACAGGGCAGCGTCTTCACGGTGGCGATCGTGTTTGCGTACTCATAAGCATACTGATACTTAGCTTGCATACGCCGCAGCTCACTTCTGCGTTTTTCCGATTTCGCGGATACGGTTTCTTTTTGCGGTAAGCCCATCGTCATGCCTCCCTCCCTATTGCAAAGCTACGTTTTCTCAAAGCGTCTTTAAATATTCGATGAGCTGCCAACGTTGCTCTTCGGTTAATAGCGGGCCGATGACCCCCGTCCGTTTTTGATCTGTAAACTCGTGCCCTTTATTTGAGTTCCCCGTTTTGTCCGTACGGAGTTCGAATCCGCCGGGAAACGAATCGGTTTGGAAACCGACATGCACCGGATCGAACGCCTTATTGCCCGTGTAGAATGTTCGGTCTCTTTGCTCAATGGGAGCGAGCAGCTGATAGAGATTGGGTACTGAGCCGTTATGCAGGAAAGGCGCAGTGGCCCAGATCCCGTTCAAGGGCCGGGCCTTATACGCGAGTGGCGCACGCACGATACTGTTCCGGAAACCGTTCATACGATCCCGGTCCGGCTGCGACACGTTATGTTGGTCATACCAAAGCTCGGTAATATTCTCGATCAGGACTTCAAGAGCCCTGCCGGCCATGACGACGCCCTTACCGTCCTTGCTATAGGCGGCGCCGAGATTGGCGGTGTTATTTTTCTTAACGATACGTTGCGCGAAATTGATCGCCTCGGTCGGATCGGTACCGATATCCTGTACATTGACCAGCGTCACCTTTAGAAATCGCTTGCCGAAGGAATTTGGTTGCGACCAATACTGCGGAGCATGAATGTCCGAGGAGCTGCGCGGCGGTAGGTGACAACCCTCGCAGAATGCGTGATAGAACTCGGCGCCCTTGGCGGCCTTTTGCGCATCGATCTTGCCGAGTATCTGTTCCGGCCAAGGCGGTGACGTCAGGCCTTGATAGGGCACACTCGGGTCTTCGAACGACTCGGGTCCACCGAGCAGTTGTTCAAGCTCGTATAGATTATCTATTCTTACCGTGCTTTGGAACAGCACTTTGGGTGGAGCGGGATCGGTCAGATTGACCGGAGAATAGACTCCCAGGGCCTCCCCGACGTTGCGGGCCATGGGCTGGTTAATGGAACCGTTGTATTGGATCCAATCGAACCAAGATGCATCCCAGAGAAACGGGAAATTGGCAGGGGCATTGGCAACCGCCAAGTTTTTCTTGCCTAGGTTTACGAAGACTACATTACCGATACGCTCTAACGCGGCCAAACGCCCGAAGCCGGCGCTGGTGTTCGGATCGTCATAATCGGTCAAGATACCCGCCGCCGCCAAACTGCTGGGCGTGAACATGAAGGACTTCATCTGCTGGCTCAGGGCTGCTTTGGCCTCGGAGCTATAATTCTCGCCGAGTACCGCCCGGGCAAAGCGGCGAAAACGCAGCGGATCGTAATAAGTCATCGCTACGGCGAAGCCCAGTTTACCTGAAAATTTATCGAGATCCGCGTTGGCCGGCCCGCCTTCGATTCTAATACCATAACGGGTGCCGTCCTTTTCATACTCCACCTGCCCTGTGTGACAAGCGGCACAGGTGATACCGACGACCGGCGATCCCAGGCCGGTGTTGGGATCCACGAAATCCGGGTCGACCGCAAAGCCGACCGGCAACGCATCGGGATTGTGCTTGCGATTGGGGTCGGGCAGAAATCCGAACCGCGCGATGTAATCGTCCTCTCGAAACAAAGGCGCGCCGAAAAGAGATATACGGGGTTGCTCCAGGGCCATAAACCAGCGATAAGGCATGAGCTGGGTGCCCTGGGCAGTGTGATAAAACCGCTGTCTCTGGTCTTCGGTCCAGTTTTGTTTCGGCCAATAGGCCTCGTCTACCGGCCGGTAATCAGGAAGTTTATCGCAGGCCGACAATCCGACGGTCAAGCAGGCAATTACGAGATTACGCTTCTTCATCGAACCCCCCCGTTCGGTAAAGGATAGGAAATCTAACCGTATTCACGGATCCGCTCGTCGAGCGCCGGCATCGAGGTCCGCTGGGAAGCTCTAAGGCATGCGTCTTAGCGCCACTGTCCGGTTCCCCTAGTCACGTTTCCAGTGCCCCCGCAGCACGCGGATTTCCGCACTTCGCGCTCCCCGGACGTATAGGTTTTTTAACGCCCTTTTTTCTCAAGAGTGAAGGTACTGCTTAACCTGCGGGGTGTCAATCACGCGTGTCCTGGGTCCAGGATTTGGGGGCGTTCCGGGATATTCATCGGCCCGAAGCGCAGGTTTCGGAGCATTTTTGCGACTCATCTTGTGTTAGAAATAACCCCTCCCTTCAGACTCATCTTGCATTGGAATAGGCTGACGCTATGAAGGTATGCCATTGCAGGTTATAATACCAAACCGGCAATAAAGCAGCGTCTGTCGAGGCTATAACCAATTTGCGAATCCACATTACGGCCATTAAGGCGAGCCTGGTTAAACCTATGAGACGCGGCAACAGATAACGGCACTCAACGCTTCTAATCTGGCCCGCCTATGATCAAGCATTTAAGAATTGCATGTGTCGCCCCGCTGTTGTCCGTAATGTCCGGCTGTGGGGTCATCGGGGACGTTTTTGAGACGGGTATGTGGACCGGCATTATCATTACGGTCGCCCTAATTGGGCTCATCGTCTTCGTGATTGCGAAGAGTCGAAGTAAATAGTTCTTTATCTCACACCCGCCCGGCGTCCGTCACGGAACGGAGAGTGTCCTATCTTAATCTGAGGACCTTGTTCGATCGTGAGGCGGTTATCGCAGGCAACAAGCTCGCCGGTCATGCTTCGGGACCTCAAGGCAGGTGCTGGCTACGTTGTGATCGGATTCAAGCTTATCGTGGTCCCCGGCCTCAGGCGTTATGTCCTCGTCCCGCTCTCGATCAACGGCCTCTTGTTCGCGGTGGGGATCGCTTACGGCGCCCACCTGTTCAGTACACTCATCGACGCCTGGCTCCCGGATTGGCTGCGTTGGCTGGACTGGCTGCTGTGGCCGCTCTTTGGTCTGCTAGTCTTGGGAGCGGTTTTCTTCGGCTTCAGCCTCGTTGCTAACCTCATCGCCGCCCCCTTCAACGGGCGTTTAGCTCAGGCCGTCGAGACGCATCTCCGGGGCGAGCCCATGACCGCACCCGCCGCCTGGAGCACAATCCTACGGGAACTCGTCGCCGACCTAGGCGCGCAGCTACGCCGCTTGGTCTATTTCGGGTTTTGGTCGCTTCCTTTCCTCGTCCTCGCATGGATACCGGGCCTGGGCTTGCCCGCCGCCCTCGCCTGGTTCTTTCTTGGGGCGTGGTTCATGGCGCTGCAATACACCGATTACCCCATGGCTAACCACGGGCTCGACTTCCCCGCACAGCGGCGGCTCCTGGGACACCGCCGGTGGCTCGCCCTGGGCTTTGGCATCGTGGTCATGGTTTTGACCCTCATCCCGGTGGTTAATTTCTTGGCAATGCCCATTGCCGTCGCGGGCGCCACAGCGATGTGGGTCGAGGCGATTGGCGACCCTCCTCGCCGGAAGGCGATACAGTTTTAGTCCCGTCTACCTCCCGGCGCTCTTTGGTCCGGTGTTAACGGTCTGGATCAGGCCATTCGAAGTCGATCGAAAGCCAGGGCCAGGGGCGAGTACCCCGAGCGCCAGCGAAGCTGGCCGGGGCCGAAGGCGGCTCTGCTGGGCGCGCCGGGCTTGCAAGACCACGCAGGCCCGCCCGACCTCGCCCGATTTATACGCTGGGTAAAGCGCTCACCTCCACGGACACGGTGGTGCGGTGGCTGCCGCCGCCGTAAATCACGCCTTTGAGCGGCGTGATGTCGGAGTAATCGCGTCCCCAGGCCAAAATGATGTGGCGCTCGGCGGGCGTCTGATTGTTGGTTGGGTCGAAATCGAGCCAGCCGATCTCGGGCTCGAAGACCGAGAACCACGCGTGCGAGGCGTCGGCGCCGATGAGTTTTTCCCCGCCGGGCGGGGGCAGGGTTTCCAGATAGCCGCTCACGTAGCGCGCCGCCAATCCTTGACTGCGGAGGCAAGCAAGCGCCAGATGCGCGAAATCCTGGCACACGCCGCGCCGGTGCTCGAACACTACCGCGATCGGGGTGGCCACCGTGCTGAAGCCCGGGTCATAGACAAAATCGCGATGGATGCTATCCATCAGCGCGCGCACGGCTTCGATGAGCGGGCGCCCGGGCCAAAAGATCTGCTCGCTATAGCGCGCGATCTCGGGCGCGGGGCTTACCGAAGGCGAACCGAGCGCGAACTGGCGGGCGTCGAGGACCGCGGGACTCAAATCCTCCCGCAAGCGCGCTGCCGTCTCCTCCCAGGGGCGCGCCGGCGCAGTGCCCGGCGGGAATATCCGGTTCTGGAGTTCTACCTCGCTCGTCGCCGTCACTGCGAGCCGGTTGTGGCCGTGCTGGATCGCGAAATAACACACCGGATTGCCGAAGAAATCCTCGCGCTCGGACACGGACTCGGGAACTGGGTCTATATCCAGTCTGTGGCCTATGCAGCTCTGCCGTTCACAGTTCCGCGGCTGGAGATGGACCTCGTTATGACACAACGCTACCGGTTGCGCGTAGGCATATTCAGTCTTGTGCACCACCCGGTAGCGCATTTTTAGATGCCGCCCGTTTCCGCGGTCAAAAGCTGCTGTGGGCCGTGCTGATCGGTGAAGTAGTGCTCTCCGAGGGCATCGGAGCACTGCGCGAGAAGCTGGCCGATTCGGGACACTACCGGGAGGAGTGAATGACGCACTGCCTCCGGATCCTCTGGCGGCGCCAACACCGTCGTGTGCGCAACGCTTACCGCATTCGCCGCCTCGCGCACCAATTGTTGCACCGCGCCCGAGCGGCGTGCCGGTTCTTTCGGCAGGGCGTCCACGTGCTCTTGCAGGCACAGGATCTGGTAGGCGAGGGAGCGCGGGTGAGTGGCTTCGGTGACCAGCAATCGGAGGACGGCTTGGAGCTGCGGGGGCGTGGGGTAGCGGCGGCGAAACGTGATGAGACTCGCGCTTGCGTGCAATACCGCTTCGAGGAGTACCGACTCGGGCGGCGTTTCACGCGCGGGCAGCAGGACGAGCCGTAGGATCGCCACCAGCGCCAAGGCCCGCTCTACGCGCTTGCCCAGGTCCAGGAACAACCAGCTCTGGCCGCGGATCAGGGTCTCGCTCAACAGTCCGCCGAGCGCAGCGAGGGCGCCGATCAAAGCATCGATCTCATCAAGGAGGGCAGGAACTGGCCCGCCGCCGCGCGCCCTAAGGGTTTCTAGGTGCCCGCGGAGGGTGTGGATCATGCGCCAAGCGTCCCCGTCCAAACGGTCCCGTACCGGCTGGGCGGCCTGCAGGGCGGCGGAGAGTGCGTGGGCCACGTTGCCAAACCGGCCGGGGTCGAATATCTCGATCACGATTTCGGGCAGGCGCTCGACCCGGAGCGCCGGATCCTCGCCGATAACCGCGTTGGTACTCGTGAGATGCGCGAGTACGCCTAACAGTTCGCCCGCGCAAGCGTGCTGATTCCTATCGCTGACGTCGAAGGCAAAGGGATTGGCATCCAGCACCGTGCGCAGAAGCCGCAGGCACTGCTCCGCGCGCTCGATATAGCGCCCGAACCAGAACAGGTTGCTAGCGGCGCCGCTAGGCAGCACCGCGCGCGCAGTCACTACTGCGGCGCGTGAGCGCGCGGTCCATAGGGTCACCTGCCGCTCGGGTTCCGAGGCCAATACCCAGGTGTCCTTGCTGATGGCCCCGGCCTGGTTGGAGATGATGCAGGGCGCGCGGTCCGGTGCGACCCGGGTGAGTCCCCCCGGCATCACTGCGTAGCCGCCGGCGCGCGCCACCAGAAAACTGCGCAGCACCGTCTGACAGGCGATAAATCGGGAGTCAACGAGCGCCGGGGTGGAGGAAGGACGGAGCAAGGACTGTCCGGCGTAAGCATGCGGGTGCGCGCTGATGCGTGCCGCCCAGGCCGCACGTTCCTTGGCGCTCAATAAGGGACCGAACACCGGGCGCTGGCCGAATTCCCGGTAGGTCGCCTTGATGACGAGATCATCGAGGTGCGCGAGGACATGGCTCCGGCCCCGGGGCTCACCGCACCACCAGGTCGGTGCCGAGGGCAGCGCTAAATCCTGTCCCAGAAAATAGCGCGCGACGGACGGCAGGAAGGCATTGAGCGCCGGGTTTTCCAGGAGGCTGGCGCCGAGCGGGTTAACCACGGCCACGCGGCCCCGGCGCGCGGCCTCGACCAGCCCCGGGACCCCCAGGCGCGACTGCGGCCACAGCTCCACGGGATCGCAGTAATGGTCGTCTACGCGCCGCAGGATAACATCCACCGGCTCGACACCTTGCAAGGAGCGTAGCCATACCCGGCCGTCGCTGACACTCAGGTCATCCCCTTGCACCAGCGGGTAACCGAGATAGTTGGCGAGATAGCCGTGCTCGAAGTAGGCCTCGTTGAGCGGGCCCGGCGTCAGCACCACGATGCGCGGCTCCTGATCTTTCTGCGGGGCCAGCGCGGCGAGGGCGGTACGCAGGTCTTGGAAGAAAAGCGTGAGGCGGTGCACATGCGCGTCACGGAAGAGGCTCGGTAGGAGGCGCGAGATCGCCGTCCGGTTCGCCAGCGCGTACCCTGTCCCGGAGGGTACCTGGGTACAATCCCCGAGAACCCACATCATGCCGTCGGGCGCGCGCGCGAGATCGGCGGCGTAGAGTGTCAACCAATGTTCGCCGCGTTTCTGAATATCCGTACAGGGACGTAGAAATCCGCCGTGTGCATAGATCAGCTCCGGCGGCAATACATCCTTCTTGATCAGATCTCGAGGTCCGTAGAGATCCTTGAGCAGGAGATTCAAGACCTCGGCGCGTTGGATCAGCCCCGCTTCGATGACGGCCCACTCCTGGCTATTGATGAGGAAGGGGATGGGATCGAGGTCCCAGGGGCGTTCCGTCCCCTCCCGATCGCCGTAGACGTGATAGGTGACGCCGGACTCCAGGAGTAAGCGCCGGGACTCCTCGGCGCGCCGCTCGAATTCTAGCGGTCCGAGTTCCGCGAGCGCGCGCGCCAGATACTTCCAATGCCTACGGACCTGCCCGTCCGGCGCGTACATCTCGTCGTAGGCATCGGCGGGGGGCACGTACTGGGAGGCGAGCGGGCTGCCGGCAAGGTTTACCATGATTGCGATCTTATCCGCTAGCGCGCGTCGTTCCGCTCGTAGCTCCCGAGAGGCCTGGCCGAGGCAGCGCTGGCCGTTTCGACGTAGTGGTATTCGGTCTTGTGGTGCAATGCGACGCGAATGGCCATGAAAAATCCTCTTCTACCTGCGGGCCTCAAGCGGCCAGGGAGCGTGATTTTGGCGCGGGCGCCTCGGTCAGGAAATAGGTTGCCCGGATGCGATCGTGGAGTTTGCCGAGCGCTATTTGCAGGCTATCGATGAACTCGTGCAAACCCTCGTGGGCGAGGTGCTGTACTACCGCCTCGCCGACCTGACGTTTCAACCGCACCACGTTGCGCCGCGGCACGTCATTGCGGGGAAGCGCATTCAGGCTCTGCTGCATTTCGCCCAGACAATGATACACGGAACGCGGGAATCCCGCATCCTGGAACAGGAAGCGCAGCACTTCCGCGCCGCTCACGCGCACGTGGACCTGGCGGCGGTACATCTGGTAGGCGGAGAGCGACTTGAGCACGCTCATCCACTGGATGTTCGCGAACGGCGCGAGGTCCTCCGTGTGTTTGGGCAGGAGGCTGGCCGAGCGCACGTCGATGATCCGGGTGGTCATGTCGGCACGCTCGAGATTGCGGCCGGTGCGCACGAATTCATACGCCTCGTCATGGCTCATGGTGTCCATGAGCAGCCCGGTGAAGAGCTGGCAGCCATCGATGACCTGGGTGAGAAACGGAAAGCGCGAACGCCCGGCAATCGCCTGCTCATAGTGGTCGTTGGAGTAGCGATGCAGGTGATTGAGCTTCTCCCAGGCTTCCCGCGGCACCACGTCGCGCACGGTGCGGAGGTTTTCGCGCGCCTGCTGCAGGGAGGAACAGATCGAACTCGGGTTACGCGGATCCGCGAGCATAAACTCGAGTGCGTTCTGCTGGCCGGCGTCCCGGTAGTGCCGGAAAAAAAGCTCCTCGCCTCCCATGATTAAAATGAGCGGCTCCCAACCGAAAGCCGTGCCCTTGGGCAGGTCGAGCAGCAGATGGGTATTGACGTTGATGTTCCGCGCCGTCCCCTCCGCACGCTCCAGGTACCGCCCCATCCAGTAAAGCCGTTCCGCCACGCGTGAGAGCATTGCTAGACCTCGTCTGTAATCCAGGTGTCCTTGCTGCCGCCGCCCTGGGAGGAATTAACCACCAGCGATCCTTGGCGCAAGGCGACGCGCGTCAATCCGCCCATGGTCACATAGCTCTCGCTACCTGAAAGGATGAAGGGGCGCAAGTCGACGTGGCGCGGCGCCAGTCCCGTCTCACACAGAGTCGGCACGGTGGATAGGTAGAGGGTCGGCTGGGCGATGTAGTTGCGAGGGTCGTGCTCGATCAAGCGCGCGAACTGGGCGCGCTGGGTGGCGGTGGCATGGGGACCCACGAGCATCCCGTAACCCCCCGAGGCGTTGGCCGGTTTGACGACTAGTTGGTCGAGATTGGCGAGCACATGCTGGCGCTCCTGGGTGTTCATGCACAGGAAAGTGGGTACGTTGGGCAGAATGGGCTCCTCGCCGAGGTAATAATTGATCATCTTGGGCACGAAGGCATAAACGGCCTTGTCATCGGCCACCCCCGCCCCGGGCGCATTGGCGAGCGCCACTCGGCCTTTCGTCCAGGCGCGCAGGATCCCGGGCACGCCGATCTTGGAATCCGTGCCGAAGCCGAGGGGATCGAGATAGAGGTCATCGATGCGCCGGTAAATCACATCGACTCGCGTAAACCCCTCGATGGTGCGCATGTAGACACAGTCGTCGTCGCCGACCACGAGATCGCCGCCCTCGACCAGCTCCGCGCCCATCTGTTGCGCGAGGTAGGCGTGCTCAAAATAAGCCGAATTATAAATCCCCGGCGTGAGCACCGCGATCGCGGGGGAGTCCGCCGGGCGCGGGGAGAGCGAGGCCAGCATATCGAAGAGCTGCGAGGGGTAATCATCGACCGGACGGATGCTGTAGTGCTCGAAAAGCTCGGGAAACACGCGTTTGGTGACCAGGCGGTTCTCCAGCATGTACGACACGCCCGAAGGGATGCGCAGGTTGTCCTCGAGGACGTAGACGGCGCCGTCGCGGTCGCGCACCAGATCGGTGCCGCAGATATGTGCCCAGACGCCATGCGGGGGATCGACGCCGACGCATTCGTGTCGAAAATTCACGGAATTCGCGAGCAACTCTTGTGGAAACACGCCCGCCTTGACGATGCGTTGCTGGTGATAGACATCGTCGATGAAGAGGTTGAGCGCCTTGACGCGCTGCTTCAGCCCGGTCTCGATGCGCGTCCATTCATGACTTGGGATGATGCGCGGGATGATGTCGAAAGGCCAGGCCCGATCGATGCTGCCGCCCTCCTCGGTGTAGACCGTGAAGGTGATGCCCATGGTCACGATGGCGAGCTCCGCGGCGTTTTTCCGCTCCTCGATCTCGCTTCTCGTGAGCGAGCCCAAATAGCGGCAGAGCGGTTCGGCCGGCGACCGCGGCCGGCCCGGCGCCTCTACCAATTCATCGTAGCCGGGGCCGGTATCATAGTGCTCCCAGTCGATCGCCATCGTTACTTGCTTGGATGCCGGAGCGGCCAACGCCAGCGCGTAGTTTGCGTCGCACGTATCCATGGAGATAGCCCCGGCAATTCATGTACCACCCTGGATGACGTACCGATGACCAGTATAATACGGAAAGCGCATATGTTTGATAGCACCTGGTTTTAAAAACGGTATGCGGATTGCTCGCAACAGTTTGAGGGAGCTCGCGGCGGTCGTTCCACGAGTTCCCGGGAGGGGGACTTTACCCGGCAACGGCGCCCAGCCCACGTGCATCTAAGTTACTACCCACCATCATGCTCAAGGTATTGAAACAGCAACGAGATCCGGATCGCGCCGCGCTCCGTGAAATCGCTAATATCGTGCGCTCCGCGGGTAATCCGCGGGCGGCCGCGCGGCGCGTACTCACGGTCCTTTCGACCCACTTCGGTGTACACGCCGGCGTGGCCGATTTGGTGCATGAGAGGCGTGCTCCGCACGAGATCAGGGCAGCGCGTTCGCAGAAGCCCCGAGCGAGCGACCGCTTAGAACGGGCCATTGGTCAAGGGCCGCACGCGCGCCGCGCGATCGAGGACATCAAGGAGGCGGCCGCGGCACGCCCGGCGGTGCTGCTGTCGGGCGCCGGCGCCGTGGAAACGGCTGCCCGCGCCATCCATGCCATGAGCGCCAGAAGCCACGGCCCGTTTGTCCCACTCGATTGTACGGGCTGGACCGATACCCAGCTAGAACGCGAGCTCTTCGGGCACGCGGCGGGCGGCGCCCGCCAGAGTAGCCCAGGGTGTTGTGAGCGGGCTCGCGGCGGCACCCTGTTTCTCGACGGGATCCACGCGCTTCCCTGGTCGGTGCAGACGAAGCTCTTGCGACTGCTCGAACACCGCGAGTTTGTGCCGCTGGGTGCGAGCGCGCCAATGCCGGCGGACCTGCGCGTGATCGCGGGGACGGGCCGTAACCTGGAACAAGCGGTGGCCGCGGGAGCGTTCCGGGCCGATCTCTATTTTCGGCTGCGGGCGCTGACAGTATCGCTGCCGCCATTGCACGCAACCGCTCATCGGGACGCAGCCGACCCATGAACTGCATCGTCCAACGCCAACTCACGGTTACTATTGAAAACCAGGCCGGGCGCGCCGCGTGAGCGTGACCCACCGGGCCACGGAGGTAAGGGTGGGATCCGCCTACCTCGGTGCCGCTCCTGATTTAATTCCTGCAGCGGGAATCTAATCGGGAGTGATCGGGGCCGTGTGGGGTCACCAGAAGGACTGCAGTTGCCGGAGAAATTATGTCACTTGACGCCATAACCGGCCTATGGCAGATTGCGCCATACCGTGCCCGCTACCCGCGTCTTCCACGACAAGGCTATCTACCCCGACGATGGCGCCATCGTGGAGATGACGATCTGGTGCTGGAACCTGTGCCTGGCAGCGCTCACCAGTTGAAGTATTCCCTTTTCTACGGCTACCCCGGGCGGCGGGTGGTAAGTTACGATAACGAGCGCGGCAAGGGCGATCACCGGCATGTCAGGGATCGGGAGGAACCGTACACCTTCACGACCGTTGAGCAGCTGGTGGCCGACTTCCTCGCGGACGTGCGGAAAGCGAGAGGTGCAGCATGACCAAAGTTCAAGTCCATGTGGACAGCTTAGAAGACATGGGCAAGCGGTTTATCTCCGCCTGGAAGCGGGCCGAGGCTGCCGAACGGGTGGACGAACAACACGTCACGTTTTTCAACCTCGAAGCGTTGCTGGAAACCCTATCCCCCAAGCGGCTGGCGCTACTTAAGGCTGTGCGCCGGTCCCCTCATCCATCCGTCGCCGCCCTGGCACGGCACTTGGGAAGGGATTACAAGCGTGTCCATGAGGATGTGGACGCCTTGGTCACGGCCGGGTTGCTGGTGCGCGACGATCAGGGCATTCATACCGAATTCGATGAACTGCACGCCACACTGAGCTTGGAGTGATGCCGGGTTACGCTGAGGCTGATTGCCCCGTACAGCAGAGTATGCAAGAAAAAGTCTAAGGTCTTCATACCTTGCCCCCCAATTTACTTTCCTTAGAACTCGACTTTAGGGCACTTCGAATTAATCGAAGTGCCATTTTATTGATTTTCATTGGTATATCACTTTTCCTATTTTTACTGGCATTTGGCAGTATTAGAATACATTGAGTTGAATGCGAGTAATATGTATCTCTCCCTCTCTACAGACGATGAAAAATGACTTACTGTGTGGGCATCATGCTCGATAGCGGGATTATTTTCGCCTCGGACTCTCGCACGCATGCCGGTGTCGATGATTTTGCGAAGTTTTGCAAGATGACGGTGTTCGAACGCGATGGTGACCGGGTGATCGTTCTATTGAGCTCGGGTAATCTAGCGGGGACACAGGCCGTGGTTAGCGTGCTGAAGCAGCGGGGTGACGCCGAGGGCGTGGTCCTCAATATGTGGAACGCGCAGACCATGTTTGACGTCGCGGTTTTGGTGGCGGACGCGATGCGCGATATTGAGCGCCGCGACGGCCAGTATTTAGCAGAGAGTCCCATCACATTCAACGCCTCGTTCATACTCGGCGGACAACTTAGCGGCGAGCCTTTGCGGCTTTTTCGGATTTATTCAGAGGGCAATTTTATCGAGGCGGGGCTCGACACGCCCTATTTTCAAACCGGCGAAACAAAATATGGAAAGCCTATCCTAGATCGCGTGATTACCCGTTCCACAACGCTCGCCGATGCCGCGAAGTGCGTGCTGGTTTCGTTCGATTCGACCATGCGCAGTAACTTGTCTGTAGGCATGCCAATCGATCTGATTTGCTACGAGCGGAACAGTCTTAGAATTCAGATGCGTCGCCGGTTTGACGATGGGGATGCGTATTTCACGGCGCTCAGCAGTCAATGGAGCGAAGGCGTGAAACACGTATTCAGAGAGCTGCCCGAGTTGCGTTGGTAACCTGACTCGGTATATCGATATCGGCTTGCGCAGGACGTCAGGAAGCCAATTATGCAGATCCGCATCGGTTACGAATTAATCTACGACTGCCCACAACCGACGCCTATGATATTGACCTTGAACGTGCACTACACGCGCGTCTCCGATATCATCGTTCCCGACCACCTCATAAGCAACCCGTCGGTCCCGATCAGAGCCTATCGTGATGGCTATGGCAATTGGTGCACCCGGATCGTAGCGCCGAAGGGCGAGATCCAGCTCTCAGCCGATGCGGTCGTGAAGGACACAGGTGAGCCGGATGAGGTCGCCCTCTCGGCTCAGCAACACCCGGTGCGAGACCTGCCCGAGGAAACCCTAGTGTTCCTCTTGGGAAGCCGATACTGCGAAACCGATCGGCTATCCGAGGCGGCGTGGGACCTTTTCAGCAAATCGCCCACTGGATGGGGACGCGTCCAGGCAATCTGCGACTTTGTCCATAGGCATATCGCTTTTGGTTACGAGCATGCGCGGTCCACGAAGACGGCCTGGGAGGCTTTCAATGAGGGGACCGGCGTCTGCCGTGATTTCACGCACCTCGCCATTGCCTTCTGCCGCTGCATGAACATTCCGGCCCGCTACTGCACCGGATACCTGAGCGACATCGGCATACCGCCTCCATACGGTCCGATGGATTTCGCCGCCTGGTTCGAGGCATACCTTGGCGATCATTGGTACACCTTCGACGCGCGCAACAATACTCCGCGCATCGGCCGGGTGTTGATCGCCCGCGGTCGCGACGCGACTGATGTTCCGATCAGCAACACGTTCGGCCCCAACACGCTAAAGAGCTTCAGGGTATGGACCGACGAGGTACGCACCGGTTGAGTCAATCGGCGCTTCGCGGTCGACATCATTGCTGACCCGTTCGGCCCTCATGTGTGCGTTATCGCACAGACGGGGCGATCGCGCACGCGCGGGCCGGTGAACCGGTAGAAGCGCCCCACGGCGCAGCAAGACGATGCTGCCATGCACCATAAGAATGCCTGATCGCCGCGATCCCAGACCAATCCTAGATTCGATGAAACTACATAACTCACTAATATTGCGAGAGATGTTGCAGTTATAAAAGCGCTGGCACCGGTCTTGCCCCCTTTTTTATATCGTTGCAAACGTGAGGGAGAAATCGGATGACTACACCCAGTGAGAGTTGGTGCGACCGATGGGTGACCGGCCCGAGATATCGATCCCCGCAAGCAACGGCGCCTCGGCCGCACCACCTGTCACTGGACGAGGCGGTCTCGGATGTGTGCCAGATACCTGCCGGGTCGTCGCCGCGATTGGAGGGACAATTCCAGACTTTACCTTTCTATAGGCGGCTGTCTGTTCGCCTAAACGGAGACTACTATGCAAACTTTACCAGCTTGGATTTACCATCAGAAGCACAAATCCAAGATTGTTGAAACTCAAGGCGACATGGACGAAGCCAAAGCAAATGGTTGGAAGGATTCTCCCTTTCCCGCCGAAACGTTGGTTGGGACGCATCTTATTGTTCCGGTGGAAACATCGCCTGTTGCAGATGCGCGCATAGAGGGCGGGATGCCGAAGTTAGAATCGGGAAGAACCGGACTATCGATCCGGCGCTGATGGTTTCACCCGCCAGCGGGCGGCGGTCAGTAGCCCGCATACCCTACCATCCAGACCCGTGCACTGCCATCTTCATGTACGGTTTCCCTTTGCACGCGCGCCAACTAGGCGCTCCCGTCCGGGCACCAAAATGTCGTTATTGCGGCACCCATCCAACGGCCTTCCCCTTCTGGCCACAGGGTCGGCTTCTCCAATTCGTTTACGAAGCTACTCATAGGTTCACTTACGTTACGGCCTGATACTTTGCTGTTTGAAAACTCACGACCCCGGATTGCTCCAACGCCGCTTCCTCATGCTACCGAGGTGTACGGACAACCCCTTGGACGGGACTTCAACCCGCTAGACATGCTACTGTTACTGCGAACGGCCAGGATCGCAATACTTATTCACAATCCTTGGAGTCTAACGTCGCTGGTTAAACTGTTGACGCTGCGAGCACACCGGCCGCTTTTTTGACGACGAGGTAAGGTTCTTGAAGAAGGGTGGTAACAGGATATCGGGGCTTGCTTACACCTGCAGGGCGCGGCCCTTTGCTTGGGCGCCGTGGTTCGATCTGGCTGTGAAGACCGGGGAGATGCTTGGGGCTTCGGTCTACGTGATCGGCCATCGAGCGGACCGCCTGGCCCGCGCCGGGACCAAGCCCTCGGCCCGCGATCGGCGCGAATTCACGCGCATGGTGGAGGAGAAGTTCGAAGCCGCGGCGGAATCGGTGGCTGCCATGGCTCCCGCCCTTTGAAGCCTGCAGGCGCGTGGTGCCGAAATTGCCGCTCGTCAAATGCTGGCCGGTCTGCAAGCGATGATTGCCGTGGACCGGCGAGGCATGGTGCCACGGAGAAGCGCGGCGGTCAACCGGGCCGCCGCCGGATCACCCAAGCTCGGCTCGAGCCTCGTGCAATGCGCACGCAAGGGCTTAAAGCCGGTACATGCGCGTGCCGTGGCCAACCGCAAACGGCTGAGCAAGCGTAAGCGGGTTTGAACGTTGCCAGGCTCGTACAGGTGCGAAGCCGCAGCGGTGTAGTTAGGCAACCCTCTTGCCGGTCGCGCGGGAGGGTCCGATAAAGCGGGAGATAAACGATCAGTTATCGTGTATTGGAGAGGGCACTCACGGATGGCAGAGGCACGCGAAGAGAACGTGATAGGTCTCAATGACCTGCGGAGGTGGCTATGAGTCTACTTAGTACACGTAGCCTGGGTTAAGGGAGTACTTAAGCAAAAGATGCTCAGCGACTGGAGCAGAACCGATTGCCTGTTGACGGCTGAAGAGATCCTAAATATGGAACTCAAAACTGAACTCGTGGTTTTAAGCGCGTGTGACACGGGCCGCGGCCATATTTCGGGCGATGGCGTCATTGGTCTCTCGCGATCGGTGATCGTAGCGGGGCCCCGAGTGTTGTCGTCTCTCTATGGAAAGTCCCGGATACAGCGACGTCGGTACTCATGACGAGATCGCGAGGGCCACGACAAATCCGTCGCGCTACGCCAAGCGATGCTGGATACTAAACAGCGCTACCCAAAGCCCCGCGACTGGGGGGCCTTCACCTTGGTCGGCGAAGCTCAATAGCATTTTTCCGATGCGAACGTTTTGTAATGTAGAGTCCGGAGGGAACTGTCCGTCAGATATCGTCATCTGTCGTCCGCATAAATTCTCTGACCTTCAGGTAACTCCCGGTTTGTACGTGCTAGCCGTCCGCCAGCTGAAGCATCTGGGGTAATTTAATCACTGGATTTCGCAATGGCCCCGCGACTCCCGCGAACCGTCGTCGTCTTAGGCCTGGTCTCATTCCTAAACGACGCCGCGAGCGAGATGATCACGCCGCTCCTGCCGATTTTTCTGGTGTCCGCGCTCGGGGCGGGCCCGGCAATCGTCGGCCTGGTCGAGGGCATCGCCGAGTCGCTGTCGAGCATCCTCAAGCTCGTGTCGGGTTGGCTCGTGGATCGGGGGTGGCGCGCCAGGCGCTTGGTGTTAGGGGGGTACGGGCTCTCGAACAGCGTGCGGCCGCTGCTCGGCCTGGCGTTTGGGTGGACTTGGGTCCTCGTCCTGCGAGCGCTCGATCGCATCGGCAAGGGGCTGCGTACCTCGCCGCGTGACGCCATGATTGCCGTGAGCGTGGTAGACCGCGGCCGTGCTTTTGGCTTTCATCGCGGTATGGATCATGCCGGTGCCATGCTCGGAGCGGCGATTGCGTTCGCCTTACTGTATGCGGGCGTGGAGATGCAATCAGTGTTCATGCTCTCCGTCGTCCCGGGGATCCTGGCGATGCTCTTGCTGTGGCGCGGCTTACCTCAGCCCGTGATCGCCTTCCGCGCGGAGCGATCCCCGCTCAGCTGGCAAGGGCTCGCGTGGCCGCTCCGGGGATTAATACTTTCGACCGGTGTGCTCGCGCTGGCCACCGTGCCCGAGGCGTTCCTGGTGCTCTGGGCTACCGAGCACGGCGTAGGCAATGCGGCGATCCCGTTGTTGTGGATGCTGGCGCATGCCTGCAAGTCGATTCTTGCCTACGTCGCCGGCGATCTCTCCGACCGGTTGGGGCGGGTGGCTGTCGTTGTGGCCGGATGGAGCGGACGCATCGCGGTGATCGTGCTAATCATGACGCTGGGCGAGGGACCCGTCGCGGTCTGGTGCCTCTTCGTTGCCTACGGCGCCGCCCTGGCCTGCTCCGAAGGCGCGGAACGGGCGCTCATCGGCGACTATGCGCCGAACGCTCAGAAGGGCACGGCTTTCGGGCTTTATCATTTGGTATCGAGCTTGTTCGCCTTGCCGGGCGCGGTCGGCTTAGGGTTATTGTGGGAGTGGCAGGGCTGGAACGCCGCCTTAGTGACGGCGGCCGTCGTGACCGCGATTGCGGCAGGGGTTTTTTTAACACTCGCTTCTCGGATGTCCGTATCGGCACGAGCGGGATTACAAGATGTGGGTTAGGGTTTCCTTAGTCCGGAACCGGGTCACCGTGACGGGCACGGATGTATCGATGCATTAGCCCGCGCGTCGAGCCGTCGTGATCGGTGCCGATTGCTTGTGCTTCTAACTCGGACGCGACCCGCGTGGCAAGCTGTTTACCGAGCTCGACGCCCCATTGATCGAAGGAGTTGATCCCCCAGATCACGCCTTCGACGAAGGTCTTGTGCTCATAGGCGGCGATCAGCGCGCCCAGCGTCTCGGGAGTTAATCTTTCGTAAACCAAGGTGTTGCTCGGTTTGTTCCCGGGGAACACCTTGTGCGGTAGCAACGACTCAACGGTCGGCGACGGGAGCCCCGCCGTCGCCAGCTCGGCGCGCACTTCGTCCTCGCCCTTGCCGCGCATCAACGCCTCGGATTGAGCGACGCAGTTCGCGAATAATAGCTCGTGCTGCCGGCCGATCCGGTAATAGCCCTGCAAGGGCGTCATGAAATCCACCGGCACGAACACGGTGCCCTGGTGCAGGAGCTGGAAGAAAGCGTGCTGGCCGTTCGTCCCGGGGGCGCCCCAGAGGACCGGCGCCGTGGCGTAGTCGATCACTTGTCCGCCCGCGGTGACGCGCTTACCGTTGCTCTCCATCGCCAGTTGCTGCAAATAGGCAGGCAAGAACTCCAGGTGCTGATCGTACGGTACCACGGCATGCGTCTGCGCTCCGAAGAAATTGGTATACCAGATCGAGAGCAACGCAAGCACCGCGGGCAAGTTACGCTCGAGCGGAGCCGTTCGAAAGTGCCGGTCCATTCGGTGGGCGCCTTCGAGGAGTTGCTCGAACCTATCCATCCCGACGCACAGCGCGATCGGCAGGCCGATCGCCGACCAGAGCGAGAAGCGTCCACCCGCCCAATCCCAAAATTGGAAAACCCTGTCGTCATCGATCCCGAAGCGCCGGGTGGCCTCGAGGTTGGTCGACACAGCGAGGAAGTGGCGGCCGACAGCCGCGGGATCCCCGATGCGATCGAAAAACCAGCGCTTGGCGGCTTCGGCGTTGGTGAGGGTTTCGAGTGTCGTGAAGGTCTTGGATGCGATGATGAATAAAGTCGAGCCCGGATCGATCTGCTCTAGGACCTCGCCGAGATCGGCCGGATCGATGTTGGAAACAAAGTGCACGTGCATGTCGCCTTTGCGGTAGGGTCTTAGCCCACGCGTTGCCATGAGCGGGCCGAGGTGTGAGCCGCCGATCCCGATGTTGACGATGTCGGTGATCGAGCTGCCGCCATGACCGCGGTATTCACCCGCATGGACCGCCTCGGAAAAGCTCCGCATCTTGGCCAGCACCGCGCGAACGCCCGGCATGACGTCTTCGCCGTCCATGTAAACGGGTGTATCGGAGCGATTGCGCAGGGCGGTATGTAGTGCCGCCCGCTGCTCGGTGCTGCTGATCCGCTCGCCGCGAAACATCCTTTCGATGGCCTCCGGCACGCCCGCGGCGCGCGCCAGCGCCGTGAGGAGGGGTAGGGTATCCGCGGTGATGCGGTTTTTTGAATAGTCGAGAAACAGCGGCCCCGCCTCGATGGAAAACCGCGTGAAGCGGCCGGGATCCTCGCGAAACAAATCCCTGATCCGTAGCGGCGATATTGCTTGCCAATGTTGCGCAAGCGCCTGCCAGTGGGGGGTGGAGGGGAGAGGCGGAATCGCTTGACTGGACATCGGGGTACCTCAATCGCAATGGAGTATCGACCTTAGGAATTTATTCGCATTATCCCGCGCTTTCGGCACAATTCCATAAGAGATCCGGTGCCCCGGCGGCGCAAGAAACGCGTGAAAAAAGTGATTGGATTCCTTATGCTAAGCGATGCAAGCAGGCTGCCGGTAACAGGTCAAGGCCAACAATAATAACCTCAATCCGGTGCCGGCGATTACCTCCTGCCGCCCTTGGACACTACGTCGTACAAGTGGCGCCGATGACAAAACAAAAGGCGAAAAAGGTTTGCCCATGACGGAAGCAACGATCACCTGTCCGAACTGCAAGGCTGAGATCAAGCTGACAGAGTCCCTTGCGGCTCCGCTTATCGAGGCGACCCGCCGCGACTACGAGCAACGCCTGGCCAAGAAGGACGTTGACATTGCTAATCGCGAGACATCGCTGCGTGAACGTGAAGAGGCTGTCGCCAAGGCGAAGGAAACGATAGACGACCAAGTCGCCGAGAAATTGCTGCAGGAGCGTGCGAAGATTGCGGCAGATGAAGCTAAGAAGGCAAAAATTGCCCTGGCGGCCGACCTTGATCAGAAGACCAAGGAAATCACTGAACTTCAAGAAATCCTGAATCAGCGAGAAGCGAAGCTCGCCGAGGCCCAGAAAGCCCAAGCCGAACTTATCCGCAAGCAGCGCGAGCTCGACGACGCAAAGCGCGAGCTCGACTTGACGGTCGAAAAGCGTGTCCAAGAGGGACTTGGCGCCACTCGTGAACAGGCGCGCAAGGAGGCCGAGGAGCAACTTAAGTTTAAGGTGATGGAAAAGGAACAAATTATCGCCGCGATGCAGAAGAGAATCGAGGACCTCAAGCGCAAGGCCGAGCAAGGGTCACAGCAGCTTCAGGGCGAGGTGCAGGAACTGGATCTCGAATCCCTACTGTCCGCAAGGTTTCCGCGCGACACGATCGAGCCCGTACCCAAGGGGGAACATGGCGGCGATGTACTGCATCGAGTCATCGGGCCGCTCGGCCAGCTATGCGGCACAATCCTGTGGGAATGCAAGCGTACCAAGAACTGGAGCGACGGCTGGCTCGGGAAACTTCGCGAAGACCAAAGGGCCGCGAAAGCCGAAATCGCCGTCATCATCAGTCAAGTTCTACCGACGGATGTTGAATCCTTCGATTTGATCGATCACGTATGGGTGGCGCATCCGCGCGTTGCCATCCCGGTCGCGGCGACGCTTCGTCAATCCCTTGTGGAACTCGCGATGGCGCGCCAAGCAGCCGAAGGCCAGCAGACCAAGATGGAGATGGTCTATCAGTACCTCACCGGTCCGCGTTTCCGCCTTCGTATGCAGGCCATCGTCGAGGCGTTCTCCTGCATGCAGGAGGATATCGATCGCGAGAAGAAGACTATCACGAAGCAATGGGCCAAGCGGGAAGAGCAGATCGACCGCGTGATGCAGGCGACGGTTGGCATGTACGGGGACCTGCAGGGGATCGCGGGCAAGTCGTTGCAGGAGATTGAGGGGCTGGAATTGAAGGCGCTTGAAGATAACAAAACCTTGGGTTGAGGCACCATAAGATCCCTCGAATGCGCCTCTTAACAAATAAAATCGACCAGACCGGAGGAAATGTCATGGCGAGCTGGCTAATAAGGCACCCGCCTTGGTATCTCAGCAAGCGTATATATGGACTCCACCCGGTTTGCAAGGTGAGGATCGATGATGGGGTGTAAAGGAAGACTGCAGGTATATATATATCCGGCCTGTTGGTGAGCACGGGTATTGGCTCGGGCAATGATGGAACGTGCGCGTTCTGGTTCCTTACGCTAAACCTATTCATCCGGTCCGGCTAATCCTTGTCCGAGACAATTAGGTAGCCTCGGTAATGATCTCCGTCTTTGGTATGCATGGCCTGATAAAGATGGTGGACAGGAACCCAGTACCATGGATTTTTGTGGCTTGCGACATCCATTAGTAAGACAGAGTCACTGAGACTATCATAGGCTACCACTGGGGTAATATGCCCACTTGTGGTCGTTCCCAGGCTCCTACCGTTGAAATTCACGATAAGAAAGCGTTCGTGATCAGCTAGGACGGTCTTTGCTGTTTCTCGAAATAGTTGCGAATCGCGTTGGGTGTTTTCATCGGAGGCATACCGGAGCTGAACCTCTGTTTTATAAACTTCTAGGAGGCGCTGTAGTTGCACCAATGTCACTCCAGGATCGAACGCTGACAGGTTCATCTCGTTCTCTTTCGTGATGTTTTTGAGTTCAATGAGCTGCCTTGGCTTAACGCGATCGGTTTCAACGTTCAAGAAGGTCAGCTGAGAGTAACTGGGGAAGGTAAACGTACCCCCTCCAAATGCTTTGGGTGCTTGAACTGCGAGTTCCGGTTGATTTGGAGCAGTATTTTCATGGAGTCGCAAGGCATTGAGAACCATGACCGAGCTTGCGATACCGCAATACCCCGGATTAATCTGCGGTTGATACGTCTGGGCCAACTGGAAGAAATCCTGCCTATATTTGGCCCGTTCGAACAGCTTTTTTCCGACCTCTGAATTCCAGGGAATCAATACGACTTCTTTTCGGGCTTTTGAAAACTCGCTCGGGCCAAAGGTGCCGTAGTCCGCAGCCCCCGTTTGGGAGTAGAGCGCTAATAACCCCAAGAGCAAGTACACAGGAAACTTTCTATGCGTCATGGTAAATTTCCTCCGTCGATGGACACAGTTTCAAGCCGCGAGACGAGGCTTATGCTAATGACGTACGCCTCTAAACGCTAGAGTGAAATCCCGATCGGCCGTCGGTGCTCATCCCACAGCCCCGGCGGATCAACTGCTATATCAAACAGCGTGACATCCGGCGGCAAACTTTCGTCAAGGATCACCGCCACGATGTCCGGTGCCAGGGCGGTCAGGTTGGCCCTCCGGCTCACGTAGCTGCTGTCGACTCCCTCCTTCCTGGCAATCTCCCGGAGGGACTTCACCTTGCCCGACTCCAGTATGGCCAGCCACCGGTGCCCGCGGGCCAGGGCCAGTTGCAGGGGCGTCGGCTCGCCGTCCCACCGTCGGGACACGGTCGCTGGCGTACATGCGACCCAGTCATCACTTTCCAAGCTGAGAACGTGGGTTCGATTTTCATCACTCGCTATCTATAAATTCATGATTTCAGCGTGATTCTTTGAGTCTTTGCAGAGGGTGTCCAAGAGGGTTAGTTCTGGGTGGGTAGGATTTTAGATCCGCTTGAGAAATTGGAAGTGGATGCGCTCCTTAAACCACCGTGGGCGAGCGCAGCCTATTCTGCTCTTAACCCGTTCACCGATTAGTTCCCACTTGGACCCGAGTCGCCTTGCGGTGTATCCCTCGCGACCCCTCCGCAACTCTTTGCGCTAACACGTTGTTTTAGCTTTCTCGCTTCGCGCAAACGCCGCTTAGCGCCTCTTTCTTTTACGACAGATCGGTCATATAGCACACCTTGCAGCGTATCTCCCTTTTCTTTATTCTTCAGAACTTCAGATCACGTTGACGTAACGTGCAAAACGCATTCGTGTTAGCCACTGCGCGATGTGCATGACGAAAGATTTGTAATTCATTTGATAGTTAGGCTTGAAGGTTCGGCGCTTCCGGCCTTAAGCAGCCCTGGCATTTTCTTTTCCTGGGACCACGCGACGTACAGGATGCTTACATGAGTATATCGATAGTTCCACTTTATGCCGCACTATTGACTGCTCTTTTTATAATTTTAAGCGTGCGCGTCATACGAACGCGGCGTCAACAGAGGGTTGCGGTTGGGGACGGCGATAGCTTACGGTTGCGGCGTGCCATTCGCGTTCATGCTAATTTTTCCGAGTATGTGCCCTTGGCCTTGATATTGGTGACATTTGTCGAAATGCAGCAGTTCTCACCCATAATTGTTCACACGCTCTGCTTGATGTTGATCACTGGCCGGGTATGCCACGCATATGGTGTTAGCCAAGAAGATGAAGACTTTAGATTCCGGGTGGCCGGTATGGCCCTGACGTTTACACCAACCGCCATAGCCATGGTGTTGCTCGTCGGTTCGTCGGTCCAGGTGCTATAAAGGGAATCGGGGTTATGGGGCTAGACACGGCCAAGGCCGCTTAGCTGGACCGGCGATCATCGCGAGTACCAGCCTGACTTCGTCGCCGAAACCCAGGACGCGATCAACATGCTTGAACCCAAGGCGCGCCCCCAGATGAACGACGCCGACGTGACCGCCAAGAAAGATGTCGTGGTCAAGTGGTGCCGGCAGGCGACCGGCTATGCCAAGACATCCGGTGGAAAACCCTGGACGTACGTCCTGATCCCGCACGATGCTATCGCGCAGAACATGACCTTGGCCGGGTTTGCCAAGCAGTTCCCTGTCCAGTGAAATCTTAATTCAAGCTTCCAGAACGCTCGGCTGACCCCGCATAATCAGCGCTTAGGAACCAGCGCCACGACGCGGACCGGCCCGCCCGAGCCGCCTTCGATCTTCATCGGCAGCGCGATGAGCGTCGCACCCCGCGGGGGAAGCGCTTCCAATCCCGTGAGATTCTCTAACCCCGGAACATTCTTTGCCGCGGCGATCCGGTGGACGATGAAATCCTTGGAGCGCCCATAGTCGATCGAGGCGGTGTCCACTCCGAGTGCCGCGACCCTGCGTGCTTCGACCAACAGGCGTGCGGCCTTTTCGCCATAGCTCGGGAAACGGAGCCTCGCGGCCGCACCGCGCCGGTCGTCGCCCAGGTAGCGCTTGCGGTCGGGCCAGAAACGGCTCCACCCCGTCCGCAACAAAATGATGCTCTCTGGCGCGATGACGCCGTGCGCGCGTTCGAAATCAAGCACGTCTTGTCGCGTGAGCCGATAATCGCGATCGCTGAGCGTTTTGCGCGCAATGTCGATCACGATTGCCGGAGCGATCAGTTGTTCCAGAGGCAGGGCTTCCAACGTGCGTTTGCTTTGTGCGAAATGGATCGGCGCGTCGATATGGGTGCCGCCGTGCTCGGGAGCGCAGAAGGTGTTCGCGCTATAAAAATAACCCGCGGGCGTATCACCGTAAGCGAGGCGTGTGAGCTCGAAATGCAGCGGTTCGGTGGGCCAATAGATCGTTTCCTTGTTAAACGGGTGGGTAAGATCGACCAGCCGGTAGGCGCGTGCATCGAATGCCTGCGCCTCCGGCGCGAGCATTCCGGCCAGCAATGCGACAAGGTAGGAAAGCTCTTTCCATCGAACGCCGTTCATAAGTAGACCCCAAGTCGTTACACGCGATTAAGCAAGCTGCATTGTCTTATCATTAATCCGTTTTCAATACCACCGGAAATCGGGTCTAATACACGCCATGCACGCGGCGAAAGATAATACGCGAACCTAGTACAATGTTCGAATAAGCGATGTAAGAAAATCGCGATGAGATTCGGAGAACGAGGCAAGAACTGAGACAGATTTTGCCTTCATTATCGTGTCCCTCACAAAGCCATGAATAACCAGTTCTTCGAAAGGCCCATTCTCAACTCTCCCTATGAGTACCCGTCTCGTCACTGGGACCTTGATGATCAGGGACAGCCGACTCAAAGAATCATCGAACGCCGCCGTCGAGCGGAGTTCATCACACCGATTCCGAAGCCCAAAAAGCGGAAGGGTTCGGCTGAACAGACCTCTTTGCTATTCGACGATGGCAAAGGGCTCTCCACAGCGGAGCAGCGATACGACCACACAGCCACCATCAATTCCGTTCGCCAGCAGGTGGACCAGTGGCGACGCTTGCCGAATCCCAACGACTGGCGGGTGACGCCGGAGACAGCCCGCCTGCTGCAGCACTGGCGGCATCACACATACAGCAGCATCCGTCCTTTCTATTGTCAGGTCGAGGCAGTGGAAACCGCCATCTGGCTAACTGAAGTCGCGCCGCAGGTGGACAAGATTGGCGGGAGATTTCTTGAGCACTTAGCCAATGCCAACAACGACGCCAACCCGGAGCTCATGCGCTTCGCGCTGAAGCTGGCCACCGGCGCGGGCAAAACCACCGTCATGGCGATGCTCATCGCCTGGCAAACCATCAACGCGGTGCGGCGACCGCAGAGCAAACGCTTTGCGCGCGGCTTTCTTATCGTCGCACCGGGCCTCACGATCAAGGATCGCCTGCGAGTCCTCCAACCGAATGATCCGGACAGCTACTACCAGAGCCGTGAATTGGTTCCGGGCGACCTGCTGGATGAGGTGAACCGTGCCAAGATCGTGATCACCAACTATCACGCCTTCAAGCGCCGTGAGCGCATCGATCTCTCCAAGGGCGGACGCTCGCTGCTCCAAGGGCGAGGCGAAGAGCTGAACACTCTCGAAACCGAGGGCCAGATGTTGCAGCGGGTGATGCCCGATCTCATGGGCATAAAGAACATCCTCGTGCTGAACGATGAAGCCCATCACTGTTACCGCGAGAAGCCGGGAGCCGATGACGAGAAAGACCTGAAAGGCGATGACAAAAAGGAGGCCGAGAAGAACAACGAAGCCGCCCGACTCTGGATCTCCGGCCTCGAGGTTGTGAATCGTAAGCTCGGCGTGGCACGCGTGATCGACTTGTCCGCGACCCCGTTCTTTCTGCGCGGCTCAGGCTATGCCGAGGGCACGCTCTTCCCGTGGACGATGAGCGACTTCTCGCTGATGGACGCCATCGAGTGCGGCATCGTGAAATTGCCGCGCGTCCCCGTCGCACAAAACATACCCGGCGATGAGATGCCCATGTTCCGTAATCTCTGGGAGAACATCCGTAAGGACATGCCGAGGAAAGGCCGTGGAAAAGCAGAGGTGCTCGATCCCCTTGCGCTGCCTGCGCGGTTGCAAACAGCCCTTCAAGCGTTGTACGGGCACTACGAGAAGACTTACAAGCTGTGGGAACAAGCCAAGATCCGTGTGCCACCCTGCTTTATCGTCGTCTGCCAGAACACCGCAATCTCCAAGTTGGTGTACGACTTCATTTCCGGCTTCCATCGCCAGAACGACGATGGTTCGACGACGCTCGAAAACGGCCGCCTCGCGCTATTCCGCAATTTCGACGAGCACGGCAACCCGCTCGCGCGCCCCAACACGCTGCTCATCGACAGCAAGCAGCTCGAATCCGGCGAGGCGCTGGATGACAATTTCCGCGGGATGGCCGCCGACGAGATCGAGCGCTTCCGCCGCGAGATCCTAGAACGCGGCGGCCAACTCGCCGACGAAGTGCAAGAGGGGAAAGAACTCGATGATGTGACACTGCTCCGCGAAGTGATGAACACGGTCGGTAAGTACGGCCAGTTGGGTGGATCGATCCGTTGCGTCGTTTCCGTCTCGATGCTCACCGAGGGCTGGGATGCCAATACCGTCACCCACGTGCTCGGCGTGCGCGCCTTCGGTACCCAGCTCTTGTGCGAGCAGGTCATCGGGCGGGCGCTCCGCCGCCAGTCCTACGACCTGAACGAAGAAGGTCTTTTCAATGTGGAATATGCCGACGCGTTGGGGATCCCCTTCGACTTCACCGCCAAACCGGTGGTCGCGCCGCCACAGCCGCCGCGCGAGACCATCCAAGTCAAAGCTATGCGGCCCGATCGCGATGCGCTCGAAATCCGCTTCCCGCGCGTCGAAGGCTATCGTGTCGAACTGCCCGAAGAACGGCTGAGCGCCGAGTTCAATGACGATTCCGTGCTGGAGCTAACCCCGGATCTGGTTGGCCCGTCTATCACCAAAAACGCAGGCATCATCGGCGAATCCGTCGATCTCAGTCTGGAGCACCTGGGAGACCTGCGGCCCTCCACGCTGCTGTTCCATCTCACCCAGCGACTGCTTTACACCAAATGGCGCGATCTCGGCGAAGCGCCTAAGCTCCACCTCTTCGGCCAGTTGAAGCGCATCACCAGACAATGGCTGGATGGCTTCCTGATCTGCAAAGGCGCAACCTATCCCGCGCTGCTCATGTACCAGGAGCTGGCCGACATGGCCTGTAACCGCATCACCACCGGGATCACCCGCGCGTTCGTGGGCGAGCGCCCGATCCAGGCCGTGCTCGATCCTTATAACCCTACCGGCTCCACCGCGCATGTCCGTTTCAATACCTCGAAAACCCTGCGCTGGGAATCCGACGCCCGCCGCTGCCATGTCAACTGGGTCGTTCTCGACAGCGATTGGGAAGCAGAGTTCTGCCGCGTAGCGGAGGCGCACCCGCGTGTCCGGGCCTATGTCAAGAACCACAACCTCGGTGTTGAGGTACCTTACCGCTACGGCTCGGAGACGCGCAAGTATCGGCCCGACTTCATCGCACTGGTGGATGACGGCTACGGCGCCGATGATCTCCTGCACCTCATCGTCGAGATCAAGGGCTACCGGCGCGAGGACGCCAAAGAGAAAAAAT